>NZ_JBXKJL010000458.1:0-67561 GCF_056994735.1 Geomonas sp. | reverse complement strand
CGAGTTCTACCCGGCTCCCCTGCGGACCGGAAATGGTCCTCATGCTGCGGTACAGTCCTTCGCCCCGAAGGGCCTCAAGCTCGTCTGCAAATGTCTGCACACTCTTCTCCGATCTGAACGGCTTACGCACCACGGGACCCTTCCAGCCGCATTGCTAGCTGTCTTATTAACACAGGCAGGAATCATCGTCAACCTGAGAGCGCGACCAAGGTTGACAATAGCCTTTCAGGCGGGAGGAAGAAGGTCGATGACGGTCACCTCGGGAGGAGCCAGCACTCTCATGGGAGGCCCCCAGGTGCCACTTCCGCGGCTCACGTAGAGAAAGGAGCCGGCGCCGACCTCGGAAAGCCCCACCTTCTCGGGGTAAGCCAGGCGGGTGACCAGGTTGAAAGGAAAGATCTGCCCCTTGTGGACGTGCCCGGAAAGCTGCAGGTCGAAGAGCCCCAGGGCCTCCTTGTCGACCACGGGACGATGCTTCAGCAGGATCTTGAAATGCCCGGCAGGTAGCGTCGCCAGCAAAGTATAATCTGCGGCGCCTTTTCCCCCGCGGGTAAGGGCCGGATCGTCGACACCGGCAACAGAGACGAAGTCGTTAATTTGTACTGTCTCCCGGCGCAAGAGCCGAAAGCCGCTCTCCTCGGTGAAGGAGGTTGATGGCTTCACCCCGGCGAAGACCTCGTGATTTCCGAGTACGGCATACTTTCCCAGCGGCGGCTTTACCGCGGAGAGTTTCAGCTCCAGCCCCCTCAGACCGTCCATCTGGCCGTCGACGAGGTCGCCGGTACTGACCAGGATGTCCGGTTGCAGGGAGGCGACTTTCCCGAGGATCATCCTCAACCGCTCCTGCCCGACCATGAGTCCCAGGTGGACATCGGAGATCTGGACGATCCTTACCCTCCCCACGGATCGCGGTATCCTGGGGCTGCGCAAGGTCACCTCCTCCACCCGTATCGCCCTGGCCTCGAAAAGCCCGTAGATGGAGGCAAGCAAAGCCACCACCATCGCCGCCAGCAGCAAGGGGGGCGCCGGAGGTGCGAGATCCCGCTTAAGCATCCATCCGGCCAGGGCAAGGCCTCCCCTCGCGAGGTCCAGCGCCACCGAGGCGCTCAGGTAGAGGAAGAAGAACCCCATCCAGAGGTAGCCCAGGTACCCGATAAACCTTGCGATGCTTTCCAAGCCGTAACGCTCCAGGACCCTTACCAGGATGGGAGCCAGCACCATTAAGAGGGAGAGGATGGTGAAAACCAGCGGATACGGTGCCCCGAGATGGAAGGTCCGCACGGTTCTGGAGAGGAGGTAGGCATGGGCGCCGCCATAGATGGCAAGGTAGAAAAGGATAAAGAGGTACACTGTTCCTCCTCATGGAAAATTATTTGAACAGTATCACAATGAGACATTGCAGGCGAGATAAAGCACGCTATAGTATTAACCGCCTCCAATACTGTCACGGAGGCGGCTCTGCCCGCGGCTATGACAGAATTCTGCCACAGCCCCAGCATCAATTAATCTCACAACGCCCAGCTTGTGACTTCGCGAGTCTAAAATCCTCACCGTCTGAACCTTTTGGAGAGCATCAATGCTGAACCTCGCCGGTACAAACGGGTACGGCTCTCTCGTCGATCGCCTGAACAGGTTCCCTCAAGGGGCGCCTCCCTCGGAACTGCTGACCCGGATCCTGGGCCTGCTCCTTACCGAGAAGGAGGCGGGGCTGGTGGGGAGGCTGCCGCTTCGTCCCGTTTCGGCGGCCATGGCGGCTCAGATCTGGAACTTACGCGAGGTGGAGGCCTTCCGTATCCTGGAGGGACTGGCGGATCGGGCGCTGCTGCTGGACCTGGAGCATGACGGAGAGAAGATCTACCTCCTGCCCCCTCCCATGACCGGCTTCTTTGAATTCTCGCTGATGAGGGTGCGTAAGGACATCGACCAGGAGGCCCTGAGTGAACTACTCTACCAGTACCTCAACATGGAGGACGACTTCGTCCGCTCGCTGTTCGTCGAGGGGAGGACCCGGCTGGGGCGGGTCCTGGTCGGCGAAGAGGAGATCCCTTCTTCCGCGATGAGCCGGGTCTTCAACTACGAACGCGCCAGCGAGGTCATCAGGGGGGCCTGGAAGATCGGAGTCGGGAGGTGCTACTGCCGCCAGAAGATGCATCATCTCGGCCGTGCCTGCTCGGCCGCCATGGAGACCAGGATGGTCTTCGACACTGTCGCCGATTCGCTGATCCGGCATGGCCACGCCCGGGAGATCGATCAGAAGGAGTGCCTCGATATCCTCCAGCAGGCGAGGGACCAAAACCTGGTGCAGTTCGCGGAGAATGTGCGAAGCGGGGTCACCTTCATCTGCAACTGCTGCGGCTGCTGCTGCGAGGCCCTCATCGCCGCCCGAAAGTTCAGCACCCTCCGCCCGGTCCAGACCACCGGTTTCCTGGCCCGCCCCAAGAGGGAACTTTGCAGCGGTTGCGGCAGCTGCATCGACGCCTGCCCCGTGATGGCGCTGGCCCTCGTCTCCGCCAAGGACCCGAAACACCCGTGGAAAAGGGCCTGCGTGCAGGACGCCAAGCGCTGCCTGGGGTGCGGAGTCTGTGCCCGGGTCTGCAAATCGGGAGCCCTCTCCCTGGTGCCAAGGCGCGAGCGCGTGGTGACCCCGGTGGACACGGCCCACAGGGTGGTACTGATGGCGCTGGAACGTGGAAAGCTGCAGCACCTGATCTGGGACAACAACGCCCTCTTCAGCCACCGGGCCATGGCAGCGATCATGGGCTCCATCTTGAATCTGTCCACCGTTAAGAGGAGTCTGGCTGCCAGCCAGCTCGGCTCCAGGTACCTGTTGGCCATGACGGAGAGATACTCGCAGGTCATGAGCGGGGAGGAGAGATACTGAAAGAGTGTCCCGCCGGAGCGATCCCTTCCAATAGCCGCTGGTTCGACAAAAAAGACCCGCCGCTCCTCCGGTGGGTCTTTTCGTTTGTGCTGCCGCGCTGCCCGATGGCGGTTTGGGAACCGGGCTCCTCAGCCGGCCAGTGTCGTGACCGGAATGGCGAGCGGCTCGCGCCGCGGTTCGCTGCAGGGGGGATCGGGACGGAAGGGCATCTCGAGGACCTTGCCGAGGGTCAACTGCGACGGGTCCTGGTAATTGGGGACCCCGATGGTTATTTCCTGCTGCGGGACGTTGAGCCGCACGGTGCCGTGCAGGTAATCGGGCCACGAGAGGATGGTCGACCAGTTGGAGTCGGTCTCGCACCTGACGGTGGAGTGGTGGATACCGTGCATCCTGGGGGTGACGATGATGCGGCAGAGGCGGCGCTCAAGAGCGTAGGGGAGCCGCACATTGGAGTGATGGAACAGGATCTCCATCAGGGTCAGCGTCTGCCAAAGGGCAAGTCCCAGCGGAGAAATTCCCAGCAGGCGGACCTGGAGCGCCCGCCAGGGCACCGAGCAAAGGAGCTCGCCGGGATGGAAGCGCAGGGCGGTGCTGGCGTCGAGGTCGAGGTCGACGTGATGAGACTTGTGAAAGGCCCACAGGAAAGGGACCTTGTGGGTCAGGTAGTGCCAGATGAAGAGGGTGTAGTCGAGCAGGACCACGGAGAGGAAGAGATCGGCCGCCACGGGGAGCCGCACCAGCTTCAGGAGCCCCAGCCGTTTCCGGTGCACAGTCAGCGACAGCGGAGCCACTACCGGCTTCTCGGCCAGGGAGATGGTCGTCGCTGCCAGCAGCGACATGGCCACATTGCGTGCATCTCTGGAGACCTTATCGTCTCTGCTCCGTCTCAAGGGGCGGCGGATTTCCTGGAAGACCACGGTGACCAGGGTGCCCAGGACCAGCGCGGCATTCAACCACTTCGGAAGCTCCCGCTTCATCACCACGTCTCTTCTCCCCAAGCGACACCTCCTGCCGGTCCTGCACCTTGCCTCGCTTCACGCCACAGGCGGCTAGGATCGTTCCCCCGCAGGCCAATCCTGATTCTATCTCCGCCCCAGCCCCTGTCAACGAAACCGCCGTCCGCAGCATTATCGCTGCCTTGACCGCTGCCAAGGGCATTCTATAATTAGACATCGCCCAAGGGGGTACTCAGAACTGCTCGCGGGAATAAAGTTCGCAAGGAGGCGGATTATGCCGATGATCGTGAAGACCCTGCAGGCCGTGGTGCACGCGGAACACGACACGCTCTGGAAGATACTTATGGACAGGGTGGAGAATCCAGGCCGCTACCACCCCGGCGTCTCCGAGACGCGCATCGTGGAAAGGAGCGAGGGAGAGGTGGTGAGGGAGATGAAGCAGCACGGCGAGCTCGTGAAGGAAAGGATCGTGATCAAGCCGCATGACTCCGAACTGTGTCATGAGCTCCTGGAACATCCCCAATTCACCGGCTGGATCTCCACCAAGATAATCCGCACCGCCCGGCAGAGCCCGGTGGCTCCCCAGACCCTTGAGTACGACATGGAGCTTACCACCAAATCGTTCCTGGTCAGGGGAGCGGTTCAGGGGGAAGAGGAGATCATCGCCGACATCAAGTCGGAGATGGAGAAGCTCAAATCGAGGGCGGAAGAGATGGACAGCCGCCGCTAAAGGCTTGAGGCTGTCCCGGAGGAGCGATGATGAGAGTGAATTCGGCGCTGATAACTGCTCTGGTAGTCTTGACCGCGATGATCGCGTCGACGGTCCTGGCTGCGGAAGGGGACTGGGTGCTTCTCGACGAGAACCAGGGATCTAACTTCTTCTACGACAAGGGGGGCACCACCAAGCCTAAAGCGGGGGTCCTCCGGGTGAGGACCCGGGTGGTTTATACGGCGGAGGGGAAGAAAGAGGCCCTGCGCACCCTCTCCTCGCCGAAGAGCCTGGAAAACCTCTACGAGTCCCGGTATGTCTATGACCTCGACTGCGGGGAAAAGGAGAGCAGGCTTCTGGAGGTGACTCACCTGGACCAGAATGGGACCGTCCTGAAGAATACCGACCTTTCCCGCTACACCGACTGGGAGGCCATTCCGCCTGAGGTGCGGATGGCGCTGGTTGCCCAGCTGGCCTGCCAGGATTGACGACAACTGTGACTACGGGGCGCGGTAAAGCTGCGGCGCCCTCCTTTCCCGGTACTGCTGCCGCAGCAGCAGATCCATCAGCACCAAGGCCGCCATGCTTTCCACGATCGGAACCGCCCTTGGCACGATGCAGGGATCGTGGCGCCCCTTGGCCTCCAGCTCCTGTTCGGAGCCGTTGAAACCGGCAGTCCTCTGCTTGACCCCTATGGTGGCCGGCGGCTTGAAGGCCACCCTGAACCAGATCGGCTCGCCGTTGGAAATCCCCCCCTGAACGCCCCCGCTGTAGTTGGTCAAGGTCCCCAGCCGCGACCCCTTCTGGACGAAGGGATCGTTGTGGACGCTCCCCAGCATGGCGCTGCCGCCGAAGCCCGACCCGATCTCGAATCCCTTGGAAGCCGGCAGCGACAGCATGGCGTGGGCCAGCATGGCCTCGAGCTTGTCGAATACCGGCTCCCCCAGGCCCGCCTGAACGTTCCTGCAGACGCATCCCACCACCCCACCGACCGAATCGCTGTTATCCCTGACCTCCCCGATCAGCTCTTCCATGGCCCGGGCTGCGACGGGGTCGGGGGAGCGGACCGCGCGGGCATCGACCTCGGCCCTGGAGATCTGCTCGAGGTCGACCGGCCCCCCGCCGAGAGCCCCGACTGCGTCGACCCAGGCCACGATCTCGACGCCGCAGCTCTCCCTCAGGAATTTCTCGGCGATGGCACCGGCGGCGACCCGGCCTATCGTTTCCCGGGCGCTGGCCCTCCCCCCGCCGCTGGAGGCCCTCCTACCGTACTTGATTTGATAGGTGAAGTCGGCATGGGAGGGGCGGGGAATATCGTACATCTCGTGGTAGTCGCCGGGCCGCTGGTCGCGGTTGTGGACCATGAGCCCGATGGGTGTGCCGAGAGTGACGCCGTCCTCCACGCCGGAGAGGATGGTGACCTGGTCCTTTTCGCTGCGCGGGGTGCTGAGGGCGCTCTGCCCCGGGCGGCGACGGTCCAGTTGCGGCTGGATGTCCGCCTCGCTCAGGGCCATGCCGGAAGGACAGCCGTCGACGATGGCGCCGACCGCCGGGCAGTGGCTCTCTCCAAAGGTGGAAACCCTGAACAGGGTGCCGAAGACTGACGACATGCCCCCTCCTTCCAGTCGGTGGCTGCGGATGAGACGTGCGCTCTCAGGTCGAGTTTTTCCGACGCCGCCCGGGACCCTTGGCGACCAGCACAGCGAGCGCCCGGGGAGGCAGGGAGTAGGTAGTGGTCTCGATTGCCGGCAAGTCATCCCAGGCGATGATGTCGTCGGGGGTGGGGAGGGATGTGTCGATCCAGCGGTGCCAGACCCCTCCGGGGAGCCTATCGGGAGGGGGTAGGGTGAAGCTCAGGGGACGCCAGTAGGCGTTGATAACGTAATGGAAGACCACGCGCCGGTTCACGCTCCAGGCGGTGAGGGCGATGCTGTGGGACTCGTGGCTCCAGTCCGGCGTACCCAGGCGCACGCCGTGCCACTCCAGCTTCGCCTGCGCCAGCAGGCGGCTGAGCGCCATATCCCCGGCGCTGGCGTCGCTGTGACTGAGCCGCGCCTTGATCAGCTCCCTGGTGAAACGGTGCACGTCCGAGTAGACCTGGAGCCTGCGCCAGTCGAACCAGCCGATCTCGTTGTCCTGGCAGTAGGCGTTGTTGTTCCCCAGCTGGGTGCGCCGGATCTCGTCACCCATGAGGATCATGGGAGTCCCGAGGGCAAGAAGGGTGACGGCCAGGAAGTTCTTCACCTGGCGGTTGCGGAGGGCCTCGATGGCGAGGTCGTCGGTCGGCCCCTCGGCGCCGCAGTTCCAGCTCGCGTTGTTGTCGGCGCCGTCCAGGTTTGACTCGCCGTTGGCTTCGTTGTGCTTCTTGTTGTAGGAGACCAGGTCGTTCAGGGTGAAGCCGTCGTGGCAGGTGATGAAGTTGATGCTCTGCTCGGGCTCCCGCTCCTGATGCCCGTAGATGTCGGGGCTCGCCAGCAGCCTCGCGGCGAAGCGGGAGATGACCCCGTTGTCCCCCTTGAGGAAACTGCGCACGTCGTCGCGGAACTCGCCGTTCCACTCCTTCCAGCTATCGCCGATGAAGCTCCCGACCTGGTAAAGCCCCCCCGCGTCCCAGGCCTCCGCTATCAGCTTGATCCCGGCCAGGGCCGGGTCGGATTCGATATCCCAGAGGATCGGGGGGTTCTTCAGCGGTCGCCCCTCCCCGTCCCGCGACAGGATGGAGGCCAGGTCGAAGCGGAAGCCGTCGACGTGCATCTCCTTGACCCAGTAGTGCAGGCTGTCGATGATCATCCGGCGCACCACGTGGTGATTGGCGTTCAAGGTGTTGCCGCAGCCGGTGTAGTTCAGGTAGTCGCCCTCGGGGCTGAGGGAATAATAGACGTCGTTGGCGAATCCCCTGAAGCAGAAGGTGGGGCCCTTGTGGTCCCCTTCCGAGGTGTGATTGAAGACCACATCCAGGATCACCTCGATCCCGGCGCGATGCAGGGCCTTGACCAGGTCGCGGAATTCGTCCAGCGGCCCCAGCGGGTCCTTGCGAGAGCTGTAGGCGGCATGGGGGGCGAAGAAGGAGACCGGGCTGTAACCCCAGTAGTTGCGAAGACCGAAGGGGGCGTCGTGCGGGTCGTACTGGAAGACCGGGAGGAGTTCCACCGCGGTCACGCCCAGGTCCTGCAGGTAGGGGATCTTCTCGATCAGGCCCGCGTAGGTGCCGCGCTTGTCCGGCGAGACCCCCGAGGAGGGGTGCCTGGTGAAGCCGGCGACGTGCATTTCGTAGATGACGGTCCCCGAGTAGGCGCGCTTGAGCGGGATGTCCCCTTCCCAGTCGTAGCCGCGGGGGTCGGCGACCACGCTCTTCATGGCGCATGCAACGTTGTCACCCGGCACGCAGGCAGCGGCCCGGTCATATCCCTCGGGGACGGCCACGGCACGGCCATAGGGATCGATCAGCACCTTGCCGGGGTCGAAGCGCCGGCCTCGCTGCGGGTCGAAGGGTCCCGCGATCCGGTAGCCGTAAAGCTGGCCGGGGCGAACGCCCGAAACGAAGGTATGCCAGTAGTGATAGGTTCGGTTGCGCCTGGGGTCGAGGGCGATGACGCGGGAGGGGGTGGCATCCTCGGCGCGGTCAAAAAGGAGAATTTCGACCGAGGTGCAGTCCCTGGCGAAGACACTGAAGTTGACCCCGCCGGGGAAAACAGTCGCTCCCAGTGGAGAGGTGTTACCCCTGTGGATCTCGCACGATTTGACGCCGTCTTTGTCAGTGACTGTAGCCATTGAATCCCTGGATGTTTGAGCAGGTGACAGTATCTTGGGAATACTACGTCTCGGTGAGCCGTCGTCGTGACGCAAACATTGTATCACACTAACAGGGCAGCGACATTGAGAACCATATAAGAGAAAGAAATAGAGTCAAACATAGTAGAACTCGGCCGGACGAAGCAGCGAAAGGTAAAGCTCTCTGTGAGGAAGCAGCGCCATCTGTCTCAGCGGATGCGTCGGGTTTTTGCAATGCGGGACGCCCGGATCATGGAGAGTATGGAGAGAGCGGCGCAAAGCCAGCCGAGCCAGTCCCCGGCAACGGCATAGAAGGTGCGCCCCTTCAGGAGGGGGACGGTGTCGGCCAGCACCTCCCGGGTCCAGATCCCGGTCCGGCTGGTGATGCGCCCCACCGGGTCGACGAAGGCCGAGATGCCGGTGTTGGTGACCCGCACCAGGGATCGGCGGTTCTCGATCGACCTGAAACTGGCCAGTGCCAGGTGCTCCATGGGCTCGGTGGAATTCCCGTACCACGAATCATTGGTCAGGTTGAACATGACGTCGGGGGTGATGCCCTCGCGCCCCCCCCTCATCAGCCTCCGGATGTGCACCGGGAAGATGTCCTCATAGCAGATGCTCACCGACAGCAGGCGCCTGCCAAGCCTCAGCGGCTCCTCGCTCTCCCCCGGAAGGAAACGGCTGGTATAGGGCGACCAGGAGTAGAGAACGGGAAAGAGGTCGCCGAAGGGAATGTACTCGCCGAAGGGGACCAGCACGGTCTTGTCGTAGCTGCCGAGGATCCTCCCGGAGGCATCGGTCAGGATGGCACTGTTGGTGAAGCTCACCCTTTCACCCGCTCTTTGCAGGCAGGCTCCCAGGAGCATCGGCGTCCCCAGGTTACCGGAGACGACGGGAGGGAGCGCGCTGTCGCGGGAGGCGAGATTGAGCATGCAGACGCCCTCGGGCCACACGATGAGGTCGGGTGTCCTCCTGGCCACAAGCTCCCTGGAGAGCTCCTGGTGTTCGCGCAGCCTGGTCTCCGGATCGAGGTAGTTGTCGGCGGCACCGCGGTTGGTCTGCACCAGCCCGACCGTCATCTTCTCGGCGGTGGACATCTCCCTGTCGACGCTCCTGATGCGGAACTCGCCGTATGCGGCCACGAGCGCCAGGAGAGCGGCGAAGACCGCCAGCGGCCGCCAGGGGAGGCGCCTCTTCTGAAGCCAGGAGGTTGCCGCCGCGTAGATGACCGCGTTGATGTAGACCACCAGGAAGCTCACCCCCAGGATGCCGGTTAGATCGGCAATCTGGGTCAGCCGGGGAAGGAGGTACTGGCTGGCCCCCAGGTAGTTCGGGAAGACCTCCGGCCACAGCTTCTCCACCGCGGTCCAGACTACCGGTGCCACCCAGATCACGCTCCAGCCCGTTTCACGGGTGATGAACCTGGTGCCGCAGGCCCAGGCCGCCAGCACTATCCCGTTCGCTGCCGCCAGGAAGATAAGCCCCAGTACTCCGACAGGCCAGGGTGCTCCCGCGAACTGCCGGAACATCTGGATGATCCAGTAAAAACCGCCTCCATGCCCCACGATGCCGGCGACCCAGCCGATCATGAAAGCCCGCCCTGCCGATTGCTCGCGCACGGCCCACAGGACCGGGACCAAGGCGATCCACTCGAGATAGAACTGGTCAAAACCGGCATATCCCAGAAAGATCAGGATCCCGCTGATCACGGCCGCAATCCAGGGCATTGTCGAGGCGAATCTTCTCTGGTTCACTTTCCTTCCCTTCATGTGGCGGGTATTTGCCTCACGTCTGCGTCCCGGGAGGAACCGGGCTGCAGACGGCGGGAGCAAAGTAGCACATATCGTTAACAAACTCAAAGGAATCAGGAGGCTGAAACAGGAACGGCGCCCGTCAAGGCGCCGCTCCGGCAACATCAAGCATCGCTCCCCCTAGCGGGGAGGGTAGTAGTCCGGGGGAACGGCATACTCTCCGGCGGGCATTGAACGGTACCCCCGGGTCGACACCGGGATCTGGTTCCCCTTGGCGTACATGCACTGCACGTAGGTGTTGTCGTAGCGCCGCTGCGCCTCGGCCCCGTAAACCTCCCCTGCGCTCGCGCCACCGGCGGTCCCAAAGAGGAGGCCGGTCCCGCCGCCGATCGCGGCGCCGGCCCCGGGGCTTCCGGCGGCAGCACCGATGGCGGCACCGGCGCCCGCCCCGATGAGCGTCCCGATCGCCCCGCTGGTTACCATGCTGCGGTTGGCTGTACCCTGCGGGGTTTCACCCAGCATGGAGGCCGCCCACTGCCTGCAAACCGCATCCTCACCCATGAACTGTTCGAAGGACTTCCCCGGCGCCGGGAGCACCCTGACACTCGGCCCCGTCGGCAAGGAAGCACACCCGGTAAGGGCCAGCAAACCGAGAACAGCCAAAACTTTCCGTCTCTGTCGGGTCATCGCTCATTCCTCCTGGTCTGATGGCGGGGTGGGGATAACCTTCATCCAGCCACCCGGGCATCGCCTCACGTACGGATAGTAGCCGCGCGACTCCTTGCAGTAATACCAGTAGTTCTGCTGCTCCGGCTGCGGGGTGCTCAGGATGTACTCCTCGGGCTGCTGCCGTTCTATGACTACCGTCGAAGAAGGGTACGGATAGGCATAGTATGGGTAGAACGGATAGAAGAAGGGGTCCCAGAACCAGGGGCCGCCGACGAAGACGCCCCCCCTGAAATGGCCGCCACCATGCCCGTCGAAGTGCCGCCCCCCTCCGTGGCCGACAAAACCGCCGCCGCCACGTCCACTGAAGTGGCCTCCCCCGCCGTGACCGACAAAACCGCCACCGCCACGTCCACCGGAATGGCCGCCACCACCTCCACCGGAATGGCCGCCACCGCCGCCGTGCCCCCCTCGCTGGGCGTAAGCCTGATCGAACCCGGTGAAGGTCATGGCAGCGAAGAGCATTGGGACCAGTAACAATATGAACCTTACCCTTTTCATGTTGCCCCCTCTACTACCTTGATTTCCTGGGTGTCATTATACAACTTCCCCTAAATATCTGCAAAACCGCCATTTCCCACCCTTTCCGCCGTCATCCCCGAATGCCTCCATCGGGGATCCATCTCTGGATTCCCGCTCCCGCGGAAATGACAGGTAAGGGGAGTTGGAAGGGAGGATACCCAGTAGACGTGCCATGCACCTGGGAAAATGAAGAAAGGCCCTGCGGCTTTCGCCGGAGGGCCTTTCTGTTGCTCACCCATGATGCCTGATTACTTGACCTTCGCGCCGACCTTGTGGGCTGTTTCCGTCGCCAGCCGCAGGTGCTGTTCGAGGGTGGGGAGGGTTTTGTCGACATAGGCCTTAAGATCGGGGTCCTTGGCGGACTTGGAGGCGGCCTTGAACTTCTTGATGTCCTTCTTGTGGTCGGCCACCATTGCTGCCATGTACTTCTTGTCAAACTCATCGCCGGTGTACTTGGACAGCTTATCGATCGTGGCCTTACTTGTCTTGTCCATCTGGGCCGGGAGCGGCGCTTTCTTCTGCGAGGCCAGCGCCTTCAGCTCATCTCCTGCGGCCTTGTGGTCGGTCTCCATCATCTTGCCGAAATCCTTCACCGCCTGGGCGTTGCCGTTTTGCTGAGCGATTTTGCCTAGTTCGACTTCCATGTCTCCGCCGCTGGCGGCATTCCTGATAAAGGTCTTCTCGGATGCGGTGAGGCCCCCCTTATCGGCAGCCAGTCCCGTCATCGCCATGCCCAAAACAAAGAGTGAAACCATTGCCACCAGAGCCAATGCCCCTCTCATGTTGCCTCCCTTGGTCGGCCGAAGCCGGGATATAGTTAGCGCAAATCAACCATCTAAAAATACCGGGCATGACCTGCTTGTCAACCTCTCACTCATACAGCTTCTGTTCACCGGTATAGTAGGTGACCTTCGACTGTACCTGCTCCTTGATGATCGGCGCTCCGGTCGGCGAGACCTTGCGGCCGGGGCCGTGAACCTTGAGAAAATCCCGCACCTCCCCCGAGACCGCGCCGGGGCGTCTTTTTCTGATTTCCTCGATCCCTTCCTTGAGCACCGCCGGAATGGCCTCCACCAGCGCGTCGACAGCCTCCGCGGGGAGTTTGCCCACGACGGACCGGGGTGAGATCCGGGCCCGCCACAGGATCTCGTCCGAGTAGGCGTTGCCGATGCCGCCGATACGTTCCTGGTCGATCAGGAAGGCCTTGGCCAGCGCCTTCGGCTTCTTCGCGAAGGCAGCCCGGAGGTAGTCGGCGGTGACTTCGAGGCCGTCCGGCACTCCGCTCTTCACTTCTGGATTTACGGAAGCCACCGCCCATCCCTTCGGATCGGTTACCGCCATGGCCGAACCGTCGGCAAAGGAAAGGCTGAAGACAAGATAATCGAGGCGCTCAGCCTCCCTCGCGGCAGTCAAAACGAACCCGCCGTTCAGCATGAGGTGGATATAGAGGTCAGTCGTATTGTCAAGGTGAAAGCAGATCTGTTTTCCAACCCGCCTCACCGTCTCTATCTTGGCACCCGCCAGAGATCGAGAAAGCTCTTCAGCTGAAACGTTCAACTTCTTGTTGCCATAGTACCTGGAAGCGACGATCTCTTTGCCAATGACAGCCTTGCTCAAATTCTCTGCGAAGACAGTCAGATCGGGAAGTTCTGGCATATCATTCCTCCTCAACGGTTTTGCAATCTTTACCGCAAATATAATGGGTTTATCAACCAATTCCAGTGATTCCTTGCCGGGCAGAGAGAGCAGCCGGGTGAAAACATATGAGAGAAGCCCTTACTTGCTAATCTCGTTTTGTATGTTTTCCTCTTATGAAGCAGGTACCCCGCACCGGGAAGGAGGCAGGCCATGACCATGAGATGTGCGGCGCTGGCGGGAAGAACTCTGGTGGTCTCCATGCTCCTGGTGCTGACCTGCGTTTCGACCGGAGGAGGCGAAACCAGGGGAAGGTCCGAGGTGGTGGTGGGATTCCCGCAGTCCTTTGCCGACCTGGCGGAAAGGGTGAAGCCGGCGGTGGTCAATATCAGCACCACCTCCAAGGTCAAGGTCCCCGGCACACCTTTCAAGCACTTCTTCGAAGGACAGGAAGATGAAAAGCAGTTCAAGGAGTTCTTCAACAAGTTCTTCGGTAACGTCCCGGACCGGGAGATGAAGCAGCAGAGCCTCGGGTCCGGTTTCATCATCGACGGCAGCGGCCTGATCATCACCAACAACCACCTGGTCGAGGGGGCGGAGGAGATCAAGGTCAAGCTCTCCGACGGCAGGGAATTCAAGGCCAAGGTCACCGGGCGGGATGCCAAGACCGACCTCGCGCTGATAAAGATCTCATCTCCTGTCGGGAACCTCCCCGTTTTGGCCCTCGGAGACTCGGACAGGATGCGGGTCGGCGACTGGGTCCTGGCGGTGGGCATCCCCTTCGGGCTGGAGCATACCGTCACCCAGGGGATCATCAGCGCCACCGGCAGGGTGATCGGGTCCGGTCCCTATGACAACTTCCTCCAGACCGATGCCCCGATCAACCCCGGCAACAGCGGCGGCCCCCTGGTGAACCTCCGGGGTGAGGTGATCGGCATCAACACCGCCATCGTCTCCGGCGGCCAGGGTCTCGGCTTCGCCATCCCCAGTTCCCTGGCCGCCTCGGTGATCACCCAGTTGAAGGAGAAGGGAAAAGTGGTCAGGGGCTGGATCGGCGTCTCCATCCAGAGCGTCACCCCCGAGCTGGCCAAATCGTTCGGACTCTCCGAGGCAAAGGGGGCTCTCATCGGCGATGTGGTGCCGGGGGGCCCGGCCGACAGGGGCGGAATCGAGCGGGGCGACATCATCGTGGTCTACAACGGGAAGAAGGTCAAGGATTCCAACGACCTCCCGCGCTTCGTCGCCGAGACACCGGTCGGCAGGAGTGTCGATGTCACCGTAGTCAGGAACGGCAAGGAGGAGCGGCACGGCCTCAAGGTCGCGGAGATGACGGAAGAGAAGGTCGCGGCCCAGACGCCGGAACCGGCCGAGCAGAGTTTCGGGATGGAGCTGGAAGAACTGACGCCGAAGTGGCGCCAGCACCTGGGGATAACGGATAAGGCGGGGGTGGTGGTTGCCAATGTCGATGAGGGCAGCCAGGCCGACGAAGCCGGGATCGAAGCGGGAGACGTCATCGTCGAGGTGGACCGCAAGCAGGTACGCAACGTCGCCGGCTTCAAGGCCGCCATCGCCAAGGCAAAGGGGAGGGCGGCCCTGCTGCTGTTGAAGAGGGGCAAGCAAAGCTTCTTCGCAACCCTGGGAGGGGAATAGGCGCAGAGAGGGCAAGGAGGACGGTATGAAAGGACTCAAAGGCGGCTTATTGTGGGTGGTGATGGCGGTTGTGGCGGCCCTGCAGGGATGCGCGACGCCGGACCGCAAGGCCGATATCCTCTATCAGCCTGCCGCGAACGTCAAGGGGGGCGCTGGTGATGTCTACCTCGTTCAGGACGTTCACCAGCCTCCCTCGCAGGCCGCGGGAGTGCAGTGGATCCTGGGAACGGTGACCGACAGCGACGGCACCACCGTAAGCAAGGTGGTGACCGAGATGGCGCCGGCGGCCCTGGTCATGGACGCCCTGAACCAGGAGCTGAGGCGGGCGGGCTACAACATCATCGTAACGGACAAGATGCCGGATCAGGTGAAGAAGGCCGTCAGTCTGAAAGACGTCAGCATAAGGCTCGACGAGAAGCACTCGGTGGTCAGGGACGAGGCAAACTGCTCGGTGAAGATGTCGGTGCAGCCGTGGCGAGACGGTGCCGCAACAGGCACGGTGGGATACGAAGCATACTATACCGATAGCGCGGTGAGCGACCGGGACCAGTTGGCTTCCACGTCCCTGCAAAAGGCCCTGCAGTTGCTGATGACCCGGGCGGTCCCTGGCATCGTGAAGACGCTGGAGCAGAAGTGACCTTCAGCTACGGCAGTCACCGGAGGTTCACCCTCAACTGATCCGGCACTGCGCCGGGCACGGAAGGTGCCGGATTAGTCGCGAGGTCCGTGATGGAAGAGAGTTCAGCAACCTGCATGAAGATGGTGGTCGCCCGCATGGCAGCCGTGGTCGCGGCAGGGAGCCTCGCCTTTGCCGCCAGCCTGCTCCTCGGAATCGACCCGCTGAAGCCGACCCTGATCATGGCCCTGGCCGCGCTCGCCAGGTTGGCCTACAGGTACCGCCATGACCAGAGGGAGTGAGGTCATAAAGGAGCGCTCACCTTCCTGAAGTCCGAGAGACCTTCTTCCAGCCTGGGAAACAGTTCCGCAGCCCCCGCCAGTTCACCTGCGCTCCCATGTTGTTCCATCGTAGCGGCCAGGCGGTGAAGCCTTAGGGCCGAGATGTTGGCGGCCGCCCCCTTGATGGCGTGAGCGTTGCTCCGCACCTGCGGTGCATCGCCGGCATTGAGGGCTTCCCTCAATGCCGAAAGGTACCCTGAAGATGATTCCGCAAAGAGGGTGACGAAACGCCCCACCAGTTCATCTCCCCCCAGCCGCGCCAGCAGCGCGCCCCGGTCAAAGACCGGCAAGGTTTCCAGCTCCTCCACGGTAAAATCCCCTCTCATACCGACCTCTCATGATGGTGTTGCCAACCTTCCATCTCCCGGTGTAATTCCCGCCCATCCCATATCGGCTCGCCCGGGAAAAGGGTTAGCGTCTTGGTTCAGTTGATGTCCTTCCAGGTGGGATCAGGCTCCGGAGCATCTCTGCCGGCTTCAGGAAGGAAGGTCTGATCGCGCCCGCCTCCCCAAAGGCGATGGTGATCTGGCTGGCTTGGAATCTCCTACCGAGTGTGTGCATCAAGGCTCCTGTCGGGCAGCGCGCGGCCCCCTCTCCCGTCGTCCGGCATCATCGCGGCTGACGCCCCCCCGGCCTTCCCTTCGGGACCAAGAGTTGAAGGGGATCGTTGCCTCATCGGCTGGTGCAGGAAAAGCTTGAGGAGAAAGGGGAGGCGCGGCCACGGGGGAATTGACATCGACTGCGGCATCTGATAGGTTTTGGGTCCTCCTGCCGCCAGGCTGCCCCCACAAATCTGAGATCACGGAGCCTTCAAACAATGCACAAAAAGCTCTTTATCCCGGGACCGATCGAGGTCGCTCCCGAAATACTCGAGGCCATGGCGACCCCGATGATCGGCCATCGCATGCCGGAATACGCACGCCTGCACAAAGGCGTGACCGACAAGCTGAAGAGGCTGATGTTCACCGAAAGCCGCGTCTTCCTCTCCACCTCCAGCGCCTTCGGCGCCATGGAGGGGGCCATCCGCAACCTGGTCGGCAAGCGCTGCGCCAACTTCTGCAACGGGGCCTTCTCCGACAAGTGGCATAACGTGACCCTCGCCTGCGGCAAAGAGGCCGACGCCTTCAAGGTGAACTGGGGCGAGCCGATCACCCCGGAGCTGGTCGATTCCGCGCTGGCCACCGGCAAGTACGACGCCATCACCCTGATCCACAACGAGACCTCCACCGGTGTGATGTCGCCCCTGCCGGAGATCGCCCAGGTGCTGAAGAAGTACCCCGACGTGGTCTCCATCATCGATACCGTTTCTTCCATGAGCGCCCTCAAGATCCCGGTGGACGAGCTGGGGATCGACTGCTGCATCTTCGGCGTCCAGAAGGCCTTCGGGCTGCCGCCGGGGCTCGCCATCTTCACCGCCAGCGAGCGGGCGCTGGAGCGTGCCAAGGGGATCCCGGGGCGCGGCTACTACTTCGACTTCCTGGAGTTCCTGGCGGCCGACGAGAAGGACAACACCCCTTCCACGCCGTGCATTTCGCAGATCTTCGCCATGGACCGCCAGCTCGACCGGATCTTCGCCGAAGGGCTGGAGAAGAGGTGGCAGCGGCACCTCGAGCTGGCGCAGTTCGTGCGCGGCTGGGTAACGGGGCAGGGCTTCGGCCTCTTCCCGGCCGAGCCGTACCGCTCGCTGACCCTCACCTGCGCCACCAACGACCGTGCCGTAGACCTGGCACAGCTGAAGAAGCGCCTGGGCGAACGCGGCTTCGCCTTCGATGACGGCTACGGGAAGCTGAAAGGGAAGACCTTCCGCGTGGCCCACATGGGCGACATGAGGCTTGAAGACCTGAAGGAAATTACCGCCGAGATGGAGGAGATCCTGAAGGATCTATAGAGAGGAATTGCGGAGAGAAGGGGGGAGCTATCCCCCCTTTTTTGCGCCTTGGCTACTCCTTTTCGAAGACTTCCTTGCCGGCTCCGCAGACCGGGCAGACCCACTCTTCCGGCAGGTCGGCGAAGGGCGTTCCGGCCGGGACACCGTTGTCGGGATCGCCTACGTAGGGGTCATAAACGTACTGGCAAACGGTGCAGACATATGGCTCCATGATCACCCTCCTGGCTTTGGTGCCGCCGGCTCCGTTCCTGGCCGGCGGATCAGCGGAAGCCCCGTAATCCGGGGCAGGTCCGGCAAAAGTCTAACAGACACGGAGAGTGTGTCAAATAAGGCCTTACGGGATAATTTAGACTTGATTTTGAAGCTCGTTGTGTTACTTTGTCATAATTAAAATCGTGGGTAAAGGAAGATACTCAATGCTCAATGACATCACCGGCTGCATAAGTCTCAAGAAACATGGCAGAGACTGCGATCAGGTCCCCCCTGACGGCACCGGTCAGTCAAAGAGCGAATCGTCGATCACGGCGAGGGGCTCAACTCCTATCTCCCCACACGAAAAGTTCAACAACATCCCGCGTACCGTTTCATAAGATCCCCCTGCAGCAAGTATCAGCCTAAACGAATATCCAGCAGCCGGGAAATGTCATTCATTTCATCCGACGGGCATCCATTTCGCTTCCCCCCGTGTAACAGTTGTCGTGAATGCAAAGACGGACAGGTATTCGTAAGGGGTAGGCTTCTTCGACTTCCGGAGAGATACGCAGAGCCGGTTCAACCGCGCGAGGCTAACGGTTGTTTCCTCAAACGCTTACTATATATACGCAGCAGTCGTTTTTTGGGTTTTTTAGGAATGCAATGAAATCCTAACAACACAAGGAGGGAGTGGACATGAGTTACGAGGTAAAGAACAAGCAGTTGCAGAACTGGGTGAATGAAGTGGCCGCTATGTGCCAGCCCGACAACATCTACTGGTGCGACGGATCGGAAGAAGAATACGACAGGATGTGCAATGAGCTGGTCAAGGCCGGCACCTTCCGTAAACTGAACCCGGAGAAGCGCCCGAACAGCTATCTCGCCTGGTCTGACCCAAGCGACGTGGCCCGTGTCGAGGACCGCACCTTCATCTGCAGCGTCTCCAAGCAGGACGCGGGGCCGACCAACAACTGGATGGCGCCCAAGGAGATGAAGAAGCGCCTGACCGAACTCTTCACCGGCTGCATGAAGGGGCGCACCATGTACGTCATCCCCTTCAGTATGGGGCCGCTCGGCTCCAACATCGCCAAGATCGGCGTCGAGATCTCCGACTCCCCGTACGTCGCCGTCAACATGAAGATCATGACCCGCATGGGCAAGAAGGTCCTCGACGTGCTGGGCGACGGCGACTTCGTCCCCTGCCTGCACTCCGTGGGCGCTCCGCTGCAGCCGGGCCAGAAGGACGTGACCTGGCCGTGCAACAAGGAGAAGTACATCGTGCACTTCCCGGAGGAGCGCTCCATCTGGTCCTTCGGCTCCGGCTACGGCGGCAACGCCCTGCTCGGCAAGAAGTGCCTGGCGCTGCGCATCGCCTCCAAGATCGCCAAGGACGAGGGGTGGCTGGCTGAGCACATGCTGATCCTGGGCCTCGAGTCCCCCCAGGGCGAGAAGACCTACGTCGGGGCGGCCTTCCCGAGCGCCTGCGGCAAGACCAACCTCGCCATGCTGGTTCCGCCCAAGGCCTTCAAGGATGCCGGCTGGAAGGTATCGACCGTGGGAGACGACATCGCCTGGATCAAGCCCGCCTCCGACGGCCAGCTCTACGCCATCAACCCGGAAGCAGGCTTCTTCGGCGTGGCACCCGGCACCTCGATGAAATCCAACCCCAACGCCATGCTCTCCTGCGCCAAGAACACGATCTTCACCAACGTGGCGCTGACCCCGGACGGCGACGTCTGGTGGGAGGGGATGGATACCACCCCCGAGAAGCTGACCGACTGGCAGGGCAAGGAGTGGACCCCGGGCTGCGGCAGGCCCGCCGCGCACCCCAACTCCCGCTTCACCTCTCCGGCCAGCCAGTGCCCCTCGATCGACCCGGCCTGGGAAGACCCGAAAGGGGTGCCCATCAAGGCCTTCATATTCGGCGGCCGCCGCAACAGCGTTGTCCCGCTGGCCTACCAGGCTGTCAACTGGAGCTTCGGCGTCTACCTCGCCGCGACCATGGGCTCCGAGACCACCGCAGCTGCCGTCGGCGCCATCGGCAACGTGCGCCGCGACCCGTTCGCCATGCTTCCCTTCTGCGGCTACCATGTCGCCGACTACTTCAACCACTGGCTGCAGGTCGGCCGCAGCAACCCCAACCCGCCGCAGATCTTCAGCGTCAACTGGTTCCGCAAGGACGCCGACGGCAAGTTCCTCTGGCCGGGCTTCGGCGACAACATGAGGGTGCTGAAGTGGATCGTCGATCGCGCCAACGGCTGCGGGGCTGCCGTCGAGAGCCCGCTGGGCTGGATGCCGCGCTACGAGGACCTCGACCTGACCGGCCTCGACATCACCCGCGAGAACTTCCAGGCACTGATGGAAATCGACAGGGAGCTTTGGAAGGAGGAGGTCCTCTCCCACGAGGAACTCTTCATCAAGATGTACGACCGTCTCCCGAAAGAGTTCGAGCACATCAGGGAACTCATCCTCTCCGGCCTGTGGCGCTCCCCCGAGCACTGGGGACTCGCACTGTCAGAGGACGAAGCCGAAGAGTAACGGCAATCACGCATTGTATGCAGCAAAAGGCCCCGGTCGAAAGACCGGGGCCTTTTTTGCGCCTTTAGTCGGATGTGACATCGTGGGGGTTATGCGGTCCGTTCGTGCTGAGCCTGTCGAAGCACGCATTTGCGGGGTAGCAACCGTTGAATTCCCCTTTCCTGCTGCTATCTTTTTAGCTGGCGGTGGCCCCGTAGAAATCTCGGCGACACGGGATCGGCACCGAGACCTCAACCGGCAAAGAGGAGAGGCGACAGTGAGACTCAATGACATAACCAGAGGCAACGGGCTCGAAGAACATGGCATCACCAACGCGAACCTCATCTACTGGACCTCGCCCACCGCCGTCCTGTACGAGCAGGTGGTCAGGAGGGGCGAGGGGCTGGTCAGCCACCTCGGCGCCCTCACGGTAAGGACCGGGCACTACACCGGCAGGGCGGCCAACGACAAGTTCATAGTGGACGAGCCCTCCAGCAGCGCGGAGATCAACTGGGGCAAAATCAACCGCCCCTTCGACCCGGCGCAGTTCGATGCCCTGTACAAGAAGATGACCGTCTACATGCAGGGGCGCGACCTCTTCGTGCAGGACGCCTTCGCAGGGGCAAGCGTCAAACACCGGATCCCCGTGCGGATCATCACCGAGAAGGCCTGGCATTCCCTCTTCGCCCGCAACATGTTCCTGCGAGCCACCCCCGAGGAACTGTTGAACCACAAGACCGAGTTTACCGTCATCGACCTCCCGATGTTCCACGCCCAGCCGAAGATCGACGGCACCAACTCCGAGGCCTTCGTGATCATCAACTTCGGCCGCAGGCTGGTGATCATCGGCGGGACCAGCTACGCAGGCGAGATCAAGAAGTCCATCTTCACGGTCCTGAACTACCTTTTGCCGCGCAAGGGCGTCATGTCCATGCACTGCTCGGCCAACGCGGGGGAGGACGGCGACGTGGCCATCTTCTTCGGCCTCTCGGGGACCGGTAAGACTACCCTATCGGCGGCGCCTAACCGGCTCTTGATCGGAGATGACGAGCACGGCTGGGACGAGAGCGGGGTCTTCAACTTCGAGGGGGGGTGCTACGCCAAGGTGATCAACCTCTCGCGGGAGTCCGAGCCCGAGATCTTCCAGTGCACCAGGAAGTTCGGCACCATCCTGGAAAACGTGGCGATCGACACCATCTCCCGCAGGATCGACCTGAACGACGCCTCCTTCACCGAGAACACCCGAGCCTCCTACCCGATCACCCACATCCCGGGGATCATCCGTTCCGGCTGCGGAGGCCATCCTACCAGCATCATCATGCTCACCTGCGACGCGTTCGGGGTGCTGCCGCCCATAGCCCGGCTGACACCGGAGCAGGCCATGTACCACTTCCTGTCGGGGTACACCGCGAAGGTCGCCGGGACCGAGGCCGGCATCACTGAGCCGCAGGTCACCTTCTCCCCCTGCTTCGGCGCTCCTTTCATGGCGCTGCGCCCGGCAGTCTACGCCGAACGCCTGGGACAGAAGCTCTCCAACCACAAGGCCACCTGCTGGCTGGTAAACACAGGGTGGAGCGGCGGCGGACCGGGGGTCGGGAGCAGGATGAAGATCGCCTACTCAAGGGCCATGGTCAATGCGGCCCTCGATGGAAGCCTGGGAAGAGGCGAGTTCGTCAAGGATCCCGTCTTCCGTCTCGACATCCCGACCTCATGTCCGGGAGTCCCCAGCGATCTCCTTAGCCCCAGAAACGCCTGGGCGGACAAGGGAGCCTATGACGCCACCGCCAGAAAACTGGTGGAGATGTTCCAGATCAACTTCGAGCAGTTCAAAGGCACCGTTTCCTCAGAGGTCGCCGGCGTCCTCTGATGCGGAAGTGACGGTCCGCTCCGGGGCCGGTTGCATAGCATGACGCCCCCTGATATCATTAAAGCAACAAAGGAACGCAGGAGGGCGACCATGAAGCAGCCATATTCCGAGATATGCGACAGGACGCAACAGAGGGACGAGAGGATCAAGGTGAAAAACCGCAACACCGGCGAGGTCGGGCTCAGCTACAGCTGCACCATCGAAGGAGATACCGTACAGGTGGAACTCCCCGACGGCAGCCTCGACAGCTGGCGGGAGGATGACTGCGAAATCATGTCCTGATCGGATAACATCTGCAGCCACTTACCAAGAGAGCCCCGCACCGCGAGGCTCTCGTTTTTTGTAGCCAGAAAAAGCGAGGTAATGTTGGCAAATCCGAACACCTTCTCCCCCTCCCCTGGAGGGAAGGGGGCAGGGGGCGGGGGAAGTGCCACGAAGGTGTGCCAGGAGATAAAGACAAATCCCCCCGGCCTCCCTTTGACAAGGGGGAGCTCCAGTCTCCTCCATCAAGAGAGGGGTGGGCAAGGATCCGCAGGGGCGTGACGGGACCATGTGAGAGAGACCGGTCAGGAGGTTCGAATGGCAGGAGTCGAGGAGGAGAAGATACTGGTCGTGGGCGTCGGGAACATCCTTATGGCCGACGACGGCATTGGCGTGAGGGCGGTCGACCTGCTCTCGGCGCGCTATCGCTTTCCCGAGAGGGTGACCGTGCTGGATGGCGGGACCCTCGGGCTCGGCCTTCTCCCGCAGGTCCAGGAGGCGCAGCGTCTGCTGGTGGTCGATGCCATCGATACGGGGGCGCCTCCCGGAACTCTGGTAAGGTATGCCGGAGAGGATCTTACCCTCAGGGTGGAGGGGAAGCTCTCCCCTCACCAGGTCGGGCTGAAGGATCTCCTGGCCGTGGCATCGCTGCTGGGGCCGGCGCCCGAAGAGACGGTGCTGTGGGGAGTGCAGCCGGAATCGATCAAGGTGGCGATGGAACTGTCGGAGACAGTGGAGGCCCAACTCGAGCCGCTGGTCGAAAAGCTGGTACAGGAACTTGCCAGGTGGGCGGTTCTCCCGGAACCACTACTCCCCGATCCGGCTCCCTTTAGCCTACGAGGCCGGCTAGGTCCCCCCCTTTGACAAAGGGGGGACAGGGGGGATTTGCTTTTGATTCCTTGCCCCTCACCACTTCAATGACAACAAGGCCGCCCCATTGCGGGGCGGCCTTCGTTTTTACCATCCATCTCGGGCCCGAAGCCGCGAGATGTCAGATGATCTTGTTCAGCGAGTACTCCACGATTCCCTCGGCGCCCAGCTTCATCAGCTCGGGGATGATCCTGCGCACCTCCTTCTCCGGCATGATGCTCTCGATGGAGACCCAGTCGGAGTTGTAGAGATTGGAAACGGTCGGGTTGTTGAGGCTGGGGAGGATCTTGGTGATGGCCGGCACCTTCTCGCCGGGGGCGTTCATCTTGAGACCGACCATCCCTTCGGCGCGCAGGGCCGACTGGAGCAGGGTCGCGACCTGCTGGATCTTCTCCCGCTTCCACGGATCTTCCCACGCCGCCTTGTTGGCCACCATGACCGGGACCGACTCCATCAGCTCGCAGACGATCCTAAGTCCATTGGCCTTGATGGTCGAGCCCGTCTCGGTCACTTCGACGATGGCGTCGCAAAGCCCCTCGACGACTTTCGCCTCGGTAGCCCCCCAGGAAAACTCCACGTTGACGGGGATGTTGCGCTCGGCAAAGTAGCGCTTGGTGAAGCCGACCAGCTCGGTGGAGATGGTGGCGCCGTGGAGATCCTCCGGACCCTGTACCTTCGAATCGCCGTTAACCACCAGCACCCAGCGGGCGGGGCGGCGGGAAACCTTGGAGTAGACCATGTCGCAGACTTCGACCACGTCAGAATCGTTCTCACGGACCCAGTCGCGGCCGGCGATGCCGACATCGATGGTGCCTCGCTCCACGTACTTCCCCATCTCCTGCGGGCGGATCAGCGAGCACTTTATCTCGTCGTCGTCGATTCCCGGGAAATAGCTACGGGACGAGATCGATATCTGCCACCCGGCCTTCTTGAACAGGTCGACGGTGGCGTTTTCCAGGCTGCCCTTGGGAATACCGAGTTTCAATACGTTTTCCATTGCTACCTCGTGAATTATTTATTGGTTTGAAGCGCAGGCATTAAGAAGGGGCGAGATGTCACATCCCGCCCCTCTTTGAAAAGGCCTTCATTCACTTCTTATATACTTGGGCAGGATCGAAGAGAGGGTTGGAATGCTCGACCCAGGTGCCGTTCTCGTACCTGACGTAGAAGCAACTGCGGTTCCCGGTGTGGCAGGCGGCGGGGCCGTTCTGTTTCACCTTGATGACCACGGTGTCGGCATCGCAATCCGTCAGTACCTCGACAACTTCCTGAGTATTCCCGGACTCCTCACCCTTCATCCAGTACTTGTTGCGGGTACGGCTGAAGAACCAGGTTTTTCCCGTCTCCAGCGTCAGGTTCAGGGTCTTCTCGTCCATGAAGGCAACCATCAGGACTTCGCCGCTCTCATTGTCCTGGATTACGGCGGGGATGAGTCCACCCATCTTCTCGAAATCGATCTTGATCATAGTCTCTCTGTCCTTCCGGTAACGTAGATTCAGAAAAAAGTAACTTTTCATACACCGGCGCACCGCCTGTGTCAATACTTATCAAGATGATGTCAGCCCCCGGCGACGCCAGTGCCGACCTTCGCGGATTACATTCGGCCCCCCTGCACTAATCGAATGCCTGCACATCGAGGGGCGATTGCTTTTTCTTACCGACAGTCTCGGAGATATTCAGCCACAGCGAGCGCTCTCATTATAGAATAAACATAAAAACCACCACAAAAACAGCGCGATAGGCCTGCGGCCAAGACCCTGCTCATACCCTTCATTTGGTGACCGGCGTCACAGCTCTTTTAAAACCGGGCATGCTATCGTCTACCAAAATTAAAAAACGGAATCGATACACGACAATACTAAAACTTCCGCGAGGGAGTGACGGAAAGCCTACAGGGTCTCACGCAGACAGCCGGGTCGCCGAAATATCAAAAGATATTAATGGCCCCGGCTTTTTTGCGTTCTGACCATAACAGAAGGCGTCAGGAATGCCGGGAAAGGGATCCGGATCAATTGATGATACCGGAGAGCAGGAGTCGCCGGCAAGAGCGCCACGGAAGGCGGAGAAGCCAACCGTAATATCAAGGCCATTGCCGGGGAAGAATTGAAAAGGAGTAATTCGGGTTATGAAAGGAGAGTGTACATTGAAGAGAGCAGCAATAAGTTCGCGTATCGCAATGTTCGCGCTGTCATTACTGATTCTCGCTGCAGCTACCGTCTTTATCGGGGAGCCAGCGGCTCAGGCAGCGCAGGCGAGTATGTCGTGGGCCGCGCCGACCACCAATACGGATGGCACGCCTGCTACCAACCTGGCGGGCTACAAGGTCCATATCGGCAGCGCCCCCGGCAGCTATCAGCAGCATATCGATGTCGGCAACATCACGAGCTATAGCGCCACCAACCTCACCGACGGCAGCACCTATTACTTTGCCGTAACGGCCTATAACACCTCAGGACTCGAGAGCGCCTATTCCCCCGTGGTCAGCAAGACCTTCCCGGTCGCAACCTACCAGATAACGGCAACGGCCACGAGCGGCGGGACCATCACCGCAGTCAACAACACGAATGCAAACGTGGCAACGAACGGGACAACCAGCATAACCAACGTCACCGTCGGCGCCGGGGCCTCCCAGACCTTCAGCATCGCGGCTGCCGCAGGTTACAGCACTGCGAACGTCACGGTCGACGGAGCATCGGTCGGTGCGGTTTCCTCCTACACCTTCAGCAACGTGACCGCCAGCCACACCATCAGCGCCACCTTCGCCGTCAATAGCTTCACCATTACCGCGACTGCGGGTTCCGGCGGGAGCATCTCACCAGCAGGAACAACGACGGTCAATTCCGGCACCAGCCAGACGTTTGCCATAACTCCACTTTCTGGGTACCAGATATCGGCAGTCACCGTTGACGGCGTATCGGCAGGCACCGTCTCCAGCTACACCTTCAGCAACGTCACCGCCAACCATACCATCTCCGCCACTTTCGCAAGCACCGCGACTTCGACTCCTCCCACTTCCACTTCCAGCGTGATCACCGGTTCCACCACCTGGCAGAACCAGTCCTTCGCGTCGCAGAGCGGGGTCTTCACCGCCAACTTCGACATGGTCGCCTCGGCCAACAACATCGACACGGTAACCATGCTCTCCGGCGTCGCGGCAAAGACCTTTACCGACGGAGCGGCGATCGTGAGGTTCGATCCCAACGGTAATATCACCGCCATGAACTACAGTGCCTACTCCGGTGCCATCGCAGTACCATACGTTGCCGGCAAAAGCTACCACATACGGATGGTGGTAAACGTTTCCTCTCATACGTACGACGTCTACGTAACCCCGGCAGGTGGCAATGAAGTACGCCTGGCTGCAGGCTACGCGTTCAGGTCGAGCCAGGCAACGGTGTCAGCGCTCAGCAACCTCGGCGTCTATGGCGGCATCGGCAGCCAGAAAGTATCCAATTTCTCGGTAACCCCTTCTAAGACCATCACCGGCTCGACGACCTGGCAGAATCTGGCCTTCCCCTCGCAAACCGGCGTCTTCACCGCTTATTTCGACATGATCCCGGCGGCGAATAACATCGACACCGTGACCATGCTGACCGGCGTCACGGCATCGGCCTTCACCGACGGGGCCGCCATCATCAGATTCGACCCCAACGGCAACATCACCGCCATGAAGTCCGGCTCTTACACCGCGGACGTCGCAGTCCCATACCAGGCAGGCCAAAGCTACCACCTTCGCCTGGTGGTCAACGTCCCCAGTCACATCTACGACGTCTATGCGACCGCGCCGGGAGGAAGCGAAGTCCGCCTGGCAACAGGCTACCCGTTCAGGTCGTCACAGGCAACCGTACCGGCCCTGAAGAACCTGGGCGTCTACTCCGGCCTCGGCAGCCACAAAGTGATGAACTTCTCAGTAGCACCGTAGCGGCCCCCGCCACGCGTCCTACGGTGAATAGAAAGAGATCCCTTTTAACAAGAAAGCCCCCTCGACCAGAGGGGGCAGCGTAAGGTGCCGGTAACGGCACTACCCAAGATCGACTGACGCCGGATTTATAAGCTGGCGCCAATCTGAACAAGAACTTTTAGAACAACATGGAGAACATAATGGAAATACACAGGCTCAAAAGTATCATCCGGACTGCTACCTTTGCGGTATGTACAGTGATAACAATGGCCTCCGCGAGTTGGGCGGCAACCTACTATGTCGATTCAGTGAGCGGCAATGACAGCAACGCCGGCTCACAGGCTGCACCATTCTCTTCGGTTTCGAAGGTGAACAGTTTGTCGCTGCAGGGCGGTGATACCGTCTACTTCAAGTGCGGCGGATCGTGGGGATCCACTCTGACCCCGGCCTCCGGCACGAGCACAAGTTCCGTTACCTACGCATCCTACGGAACCGGCAGCAAGCCGATCCTCGCAGGTGCTTCAGTCACCAACAAATCGTACATCAAGTTCCAGAACCTCGTGTTCCTTAACAACGGCTCCGGCGTTCCTGTCGACATCAACAATTCCCACCATATCGCGGTCTCCAACTGCGACATCATTGCGGGAAGCTCTAACACGACAGCGTATGCCGCTCTTTGGATGCGCATGAGCTCGCATCACAACAGCGTAACCGGGTGCACCATGGAGCGTAGAAACCTCGCCTCCCAGGGCGACGCCCTGACCATGTCGCGCAATGTCAGCTACAACCTCATCGAAAACAACACGATAGGAATCGCGACCCATTACTCCATGTTCATGGAGGGTTCGACCGCTACCTATCCCACCTACGTCACCAGCTTCAACATCGTGAGGAACAACAAGATCACGAACCCCGAGGGCGCCATGCTGGGGCTCGCCTCAAACGCCAACTCCAACCTGATCGAAGGCAACGAGATAAGCGGCGGCAAATCGACCTCCTATGACGCCGGTGCCGCTAACACCCTTCAGCACCTGTGCCAGAACAACATCATCCGCAAGAACGTCCTCAGGGACAACACCACGGCAGACGGGTACGGCGCACAGTCCATTGCATACCAGTACGGCAGCGCTCCGGCTAACCAGATACTGTCGAACCACGTGTACAACAACCTCATTACCAACATCTATCGCAACCCGATCATCCTTGGAAACTACGAGCCTACCGTCTGCCAGGTAAAGTACAACAAGTACAAGAACAACATCTCCTACAACAACGGCACTAGTAACAATATGCAGCTCGTCATCTCCAATGACGGAGGGATCTCGGACAACTACTTCCAGAATAACCTCTTCTACAAGTCCGGTGTGACCAACATCCTGTCTGTACAGGGCGGAAGCTACTCCGTTTCCAGCATCCAGCAGAAGGACCCGAGCCACTGGTCGAGCAACCTTCAAACGGACCCGATGCTTGATTCGACCTTCAAGCCGATGACCGGCTCGCCGGCTATTGACTCTGGAGCGTTTCTTGCTACCGTCACCTCCGCATCCGGGTCGGGTACTTCCTTCGTAGTCGATGACTCGGGGTGGTTCTGCGACGGCTTCGGATATGCTGCTGGCGACACGATCATGGTAGGCACTACCAAGGCAACAGTTGCAAGCGTCAACAACTCGACCAAGACCATTACCGTGACCGCGCCGGTTTCCTGGAAAAGCGGTGACATCGTAACGCTTCCCTTCAACGGCACCAGGCCCGATCTCGGGGCCTTTGAATACGGAACCGCCTCTACTACTACTACTGCGCAGCTGTCCGCGCCCCAAGGTCTGACTGTACAGTAAGGACGAAGCTTTAGCCGCCCAGGCGGCTCAAACGCCAAAGGGGGAAGAGACTTGTCTCTTCCCCCTTTTCGTTTTCAGCGTCTTAGCAGTATTCCTTCCGCCTCGATGAGTTTAAAGTTCTTCCCATCCCGCCCCACTGTCCGGGAATGCCGGCGGGTGCCGGAGCTTCACCCGATTTGCCATGGACCCGCCCGGGCAGCCGGTGGCCAGGACTCCCGGTTCTGCAGGCATCCCGGTTCTCAGCCGGGAGCGTACTCGAAGACTCCAATATCCGGTCTCGTCCCCCTGTACGGCAGGCTCACCCGATCACCTGATTTCCACGACACTGCCCGCTTCAAGGTGATGGTATTCGAGCCATAGTCGATCTTCGCAATGACGGCGGTTGAAGCTCCGATTACAATGGTGTCTCCGGGGGAGATGCCAAAGCCGTCACAGAACCATCCTGCGTCTTCCACCACCAGGGAGCGTCCAAAACCACTTGCGCTGGTCACTCCGGTCAGGAAGGTCCCCGCGTCTACGGCAGGTGAACCGGGTGCAGGCCTGAAGCGCGCATCGAGTTTTGGATCGGAAGAAAGGTTCTCCCGCCAGACATCCAAGACGCCAAGCTCTGTCTCCGGGAGAGCATACGGCCTCCCCCTCACCAGCACGTTCTTCTTCCCCTCCCCTTCACAGATAATATTGTTGCGGAAGGCATTAGCGGCTATGTTGTCGCCTCGTTCTACGACTATTTGATGTGAGGAGCCATTACCGCACACCACGTTGTTGGCGAGCTTGTTGTTCTTCACCTGGCATAACCGCGGTTCATAGTTCCCCAGGATCACGGGGAACCTGTAGATGTTCGTGATCACATTGTTGTAGATGTAGTTATTCATGATCTGGTTGGGCGGGTCATTGTGATAGCGGTAAGCGATCATCTGGAGGCCATAGCCGTTTCGGCTGGCATTGTCGCGGATTATGTTCCTTCGCACTATGTTATTCTTTGTCAGCAGCTGAAAACTGCTGGCCGCATTGGAATTGAAGCCTGTTGATTTCCCACCCCTTATGTCATTATCTTCGATTAAATTGTGGTCGGCATTCGAGACGACGCTGACTGCAGCCCCTTCCGTATTGAAGATCCTGTTATCTCTGATGATGTTGTAGTTAGCCGAGCCGTCAGGATTAGAGGCTGTCGCGCCCAGGAGAAACAGCGAGTAGTGGGTTGCCATCCCGATATCATTGTCTTCAAAGAGATTGAAGTCGGCGTTCTGGTTGAGATAGACCGCATCGCCCTGCGACCGTGTATTCCGGCGCTCGATCGTGCACCGGGCGACCCTGTTATGATGGGAAAAGGTCACGTACAGTGCCGCATAGGCTTTTGAAGAGCTGTCGGCGGTTATCTTGCAGTTGGTGACTGTTACATGGTGTGAGTTGTCGAGGTGCAGAGGATAGCGGTCGTTACTGCTTCGCAGTTCTACATCCCTTAAATGTATATGGCTCTGACCTTTGAGATAGGCACCTCCAATACTAGGCTTGCCCCCCCTGCCATACCCGCCGTAAGTGATGGGGAGGCGGTTCGACCCGGAAAGGGGACGAAGGAGGGAATCCCACCTCTCGCCGCATTTGAAGTACACGGCGTCTCCCGGCTTCAATGAAGCATCGTTGACCCTGGCGACACTTCGCCAGGGGGCGCCCCGGGTCCCGGCGTTTTCGTCGGCCCCGACGGTCGCGTCCACAAAATACGCCCGCCCAAAGGCTGCTGAAGGCAAGGCAATCAACATCAGCACCATGAGGTTTAGTAAGAGGAGCGCTTTCTTTTCCATCGTTTCCTCGAGTTCAAGGGAGTCGCGGCGGGAGGCTGAGGCTCATCCGGCTTTACCCCCGGGTACTTTCCGCCGCGGCCGCCCTGAAAGAGGTATTTGAGGTAGAGGGGGAGACCGGTCAGCTGAGCTATCATCACCGTCAGGGAAGCATCGTCGGCAATGCCGAGGGCTTTCAGCCGGAAGAGGTCGGCATTGCTGTCGTTCCAGCCTGCGTCTATGGTCCTTGCCGAAAGGTATCCAGCATCCTTCGCGTACCGGATCTCTCTTTCGCCGTAGTCGCCGTTGGGATAGCTGAAATGCCTGCAGTCCCTACCGAACATTTTCTCCAGATCTCTTTTTGACTCAGCGATCTCGGCCATGCACTCGTCGTCGACGCAGGTAGTCAGCACAGGATGGTACAGCGTATGCGCTCCGAAATCCGCGAAAGCGCTCATCTCCGACAACTCGGCCATGTTCAGCGCCTGACGGTCCGAAGATTCGTGATCCACCGTGAACTGATACGATTCTTTCAGCACCCGCAGGCGGGCGGTGTTGGAGAAGCGCTTTAATCCCGCAGCGTCCTTTCCGGCGCTTTTCCACCAGAAACGACGGTGGCTGTCGATAATCCGCGTGCAGAGATAGATGGTAGGGACCACGCTGTATTTCCTGAAGAGATGCAGGAGCCGGTAGTTGCCGGCATGACCGTCGTCCAGGGTCAAGACCATGCTTTGGGGGGGGATTAGGGACCAGTCCTGCTGGTTGATCGCCTCAACCAGCAGGTCCAGGGAGATGAAACGATACCTCTTCGACAGGTATGAAAGGTGCTTCTCCAGGATTTCCGGAGCAGGATCATGGTAGAGCAGTATGGCAACCTTGTTCCTGGCATAAAATTGCCGGACAAGCCAGGGCAGGCCACTGAACCTCACCATGCTCATGCCGAGGCTTTTAAACAGGCGATAGCTATTCATACTGATTTACCCAAGTACGGGCATCGGCGCGGGAACTTGCTGTAGGCATCAATTCATCCCTCAATGCTGACGAGAACCGGCTGCCCACTTTTGAGAGATTCCAGTATCGCCAGGGTCGCCAAAGTCGAAGAGAAGATCTCCTCCACCGGGATAGCGCCCTCCCCCCCCCCGGCAATGGAGGCCAGGAACTTGCTCATCTGATCTCTTTGGCCTTTGTCCTGGGTCGAAAGCTTTCTCACCCTCTTCCCATCAACGGTAAGGGACTTGAAATCGTCGAGGATCGCAGTCGTTCCGTAGGCATGAACCTCCAGGTATTCCTTCGGGACCGCGGAGGAACCATTGGCAAAGTAAGAGATGACGCCGATCGATCCATTCCTGAACTTGATCGAAATGTTGACAGTGTCTTTGAGGCTCTCGGCAGTGTCCATGGTGTGGGCGTGCAGGCTTTCAGGCAGAGAACCGTTGATGAAGGTGAGCAGGTCCACGAAGTGGCAGACCTCCCCGAGGATGCGCCCCCCGCCGAGCTCCGGGTCCTGAATCCAGGAATCAGAAGGAATCCTGCCGGCGTTGATCCTGTAGAGCATGGCAACGGGGCTTCCCTTCACTGCTTCTTTCAGATCCCCTATCAATGGCGAGAACCTTCTGTTGAACCCGACCATCAGACGGGGAACCGATGACTGCTGCCGAAGCGACGAATACATCTCTTGTATTTCTATCAGCTCGGCTAGGGTGAGGCAGAGCGGTTTCTCGACGAAGAGGTTTTTCCCGGCGCTGAGGGCCTTCTTGACGTAACCGGCGTGGGAATCATGCCGCGTGGCGATAAAGACGGTATTGATGTCGTCATTTTCCAGGATTTCGCTCTCCGTACAGGTACAGAAGTGGAATCCGTACCGGTCTGCCACCGACCGCGAGCTCAGGGCGGAAGAAGTCATTACTCCCACTAGACACTCTTTCGGCAGGTACGGTATCAGCCCTTTCTGCGCATATGAACCGGCACCAATAAAGCCTATCTTTACTGGGCCGCCTGCATCCTTTCGGTAGGAGCACAGGGTCACGCGATCGTCCAGAGGCTTCTGTGCCTGGTATTCGATCAGTATCCCGACATACGGCTCCTTCTTTTCCACGATGAGGTCGTATGCTTTTGAAGCATCCTCGAGCTTGAACACATGGGTGGTCAGGTAGCCGAGGTCGATTCTTCCACTGCGGATCAGTTCCTGAAAGGCCTTCATGTTCCTGTTTTCGGTCCACCTGACATAACCAAAGGGATAGTCGATGCCGCGTTGCTCATAGCTCGCATCATACCGGCCCGGCCCGTAGGAACAGGACATCTTGAGCTCGAGTTCCTTGTTGTAGTAGTGGGGCTCCCTGTCAAAACCTGTGGGCGTCATCCCGACCACGACGACAACTCCTTTTTTCCTGGAGATGGCCCCGGCAAAGTTTATCGGGTCCACTGAGGCAGATCCAGCCGTGATGATCACCGCATCACACCCGCAGCCGTCGCAAAACTCCATGATCCTGCTTTCTATGCCGGCCATCCCCCTGTTGAAGCCGAGATCGACACAGTGGTCGGCAGCGATGGCAATCTTGTCATCGGAGACATCTATGCCGATGACCCTGACGCCGGAAGCCCTCAGCATGAGCGCGGTCAGCTGCCCTAGGAGCCCCAGCCCTATCACGGCGCAGGTTTCCCCGAGCCGCAGGTCGGCTTGCCTAATCCCTTGCAGGGCAATGGCTCCGAGGGTGTTGTAAGCGGCGCTTTTAAGGTCGGTACCGGGGTCCAGCTTGACGCAGAGGTTGAGGGCGACTTCCACGATTTCCGCGTGACAAGCACCTCCACCGGCACAGGCCACGAAGTCTCCAACCTTTATATGTTCAACCCCGGCTCCGACACCGATCACCTCACCGGCAGAGGACGTCCCGACGGGACCGAATACATCGAGCTTTTGCATGACGGCCTGGTACGTCTTCGCCAGCCCCTGGGTTTTGACGGAGGCCAATACCTGCTTGAACTGCTGGGGTCTCTCTTTAGCCTTGGCAAGGTACCCCTTCCTGGCAGCCTGGGCTCGACTTCCCTCCGTACCAGCGCTGACGAGGGAGTAGTAGTTCCTGACCAGGATATGTCCTTTGGCCACAGACGGGAAAGGTACATCGAGCACCTTCATTTCGCCGTTTTTCAGTTTCTGGGTGAATTGCTTCATAGGCCCCTCCTTCACCGGGACGTAACGTCAGCAAGGATTTTGAAGAACTTGGCCCTGATGACGTCGGCATCGAAGCGGGTATTGACCTCTTCGAAAGCCTTTTCGGAAATCCTCTTCCTTAACTCACCGTCCTTCAACAGGTTCGAGATCTTTTCAGCTAGGTCGTTGGGATCACCGGCCTTCACTACGACCGCATTTTCTCCGTCTACCAAAACCTCCTGCAGGCCCCCTACCGAAGTGGAGACAATGGGAATCCTTGTTGCCATTGCTTCGAGGATTACATTGGGCATCCCCTCGGAGTAGGAAGGCAATACCAGCAAAGAGTGTGTGTAGAGGGCCTGGAGCTTTTCTTCCTGCCCTATCCAGCCGTGAATCTTGATGCGGGACTGGAGATTTTTTGACTCCACATATCGTTGCAGGTCGGCTACTTCCTTTGTTCCGTAAAAGTCGACGTTGACGTCTTCCCCTCGTCCTACCATGAGCTCGATGGAGTCGACCAGGTCATACACCCCTTTGGCCCTTACATACCATCCCAGATAGAGAAGGTTGTTGTCCTGGCGGTGTACGGCTCCATTGCACCGGTACCCTTTGACGTTTATGGCGTTGGGTAATACATATACCGGCTTTTGAGGAAACCGCTCCTGAATGAATTCGGCCATGGACTCTGTCAACACGGCGAATGCTGTCACCCTATGAAGCAAGTAAGACACCAATGCCCTCTTTACGCCTGTCAACTCCTGAAGAAAATCGCGAAAATGAGTGGGATGAACATGCAGCAACACCTTCGCTCTCAGCAATGCACCAGCCGAAAGGAAGATGGCTTTACGATAAAAGCCGTAGCGTGAGGAAGTGTGGACATAAACCACGCTATCGTACAGCGTGAGACACAGGAGATACCTCGAGAAGGCCCTCAGCAAGGCCAGGAGGTTACGATGCGTGACTGAAGTTGTTGGCAGGTATATGACGTCATGCCGGGTGAAAAAACCGCTGTCGTACCAGGTTTTGACCACCCTGGATATGCCGCCCAGATCATCGAGGGCAGGCCCCACCATGACGACCTTTTGCTGTTTCATGACCTACCCCGCCTTATGGTGGCAACATGCTGGTTATCTTGCTTACCCGCTCATCCCACGTATAGTTTTTCAACTCATTTTTGGCACTCGTCGCGAGTCTTGCCCCTATACCGGCCTCCCGTACAAGTCGCTCCACATTTCTCGACAACTGGTAATCATCGCCGGCCGGGCTTATCAGGGCGTTTTTATCGTGCTGCAGTACTTCCATCAGACTCGGCATATCCGTCGCAACGATTGGCCGCTCCGCAGCCATGTACTCGAAGAGCTTCATCGGCGATGTCACGTCGTCTATGTTACCGCCATGGGTATTGGGCAGGGCCAGGACATCGGCAGCTGCTTGATAGACAGGGATTAGACGAGGAGGGCAGTGGCCGGTGAAGATGACGTTGTCCTTGGTGCAAAGCTTCTGCAGTTCCTCGATCTGGCTTTTTTCCCCACCGACCACCACGAATGAGACGTCAGGGATCCTGTTGGCGCATCTCACCAGGACGTCGACCCCCTTGCTCGGCAGCAAACTCCCCGTATATGCAACTATTGGCCTATCTGCCGGTAATCGCAGCTCTTTCCTCGCTTCAGTTTTCGAGATCGCGGAGCAGTAGTGGTCGGGGTTTGCCGCGTCATGCACCACCACCATTTTCCCGGGCTCGATTCCATATCCCTCCCAATGGCTCTTCAATGTGGCGGAAATACAGATCATGCGTGCATTTTCTCTTCTCATGCCTTGCCCGATAATGAATCGGTAGATGAAGGTCTGCACTCTGGAGCGGAACCTGAACTGGTGGCTCTCAAAGAAGCAGCACTTGCCGGTCAAGAAGGCGAGGATTGTGAAAATCCAGGGATCCCTGGAGTAGATGGTATGTTCCTTGGCAAGCCCGAGAACGAGTCCTGCCGACAGCGTGGCGAAGACCATTGCGCACCCAGGCACCGTGCCACGGGCAAAAAGTGGCGGCAACGTGACTCGACGGAATTCGAAAGGATACTGCACCCTGTAGTATTCGAACAATTTGTCGGTAGTGGTGTTGATTTCAGGTGCAACCAGTATGACCTTTGCCCCAGACTTCGCAAAGGCATTGCACATCTCCATGATATTGACGACTGCAGCCGAATGTTTGGACATGTTAATCGAGGTTACAAAGATGATTCCTCTATGGCTCGCCATGGTTCACCACCATCCCTTTGACTTCTGTCCGTACAGCACGTCTCTTCTCCCACGTCATCTCAGCTCCGCCAGGCTGTTTCTCTGTCAGCTTCGAGACGAGGAAACACAAAGCGAACATTATCCAGCAGAGCTGGCTGTAACTTGCGGACCTGGTGAACTCGACTTTGGTTTCGTTGATCAGAAACACCGAGACGAATAAGAGGCAGGCAAAGGTGAGAGGCTTGTCGTTGGTCCGGTCTCCGAGGAAGCTTTTGACCAAAAGAACCGGAGGATACAGCAGGGCCAGGAAGAAAAGGAAGGCTCCGACGACCCCCATCTGGTGCAGTGTCGTCAGAAAAAGGTTGTGAAAGTCGATCCGTAGCATGCTGTGGCCGTACAGGTTGAGTTCGGAATTAACCTGATCCCATATCTCGGGGAAATTCCCCCTGTTGATGGTGTCGAAAATGCTGCCGCCCGATACATAGACGTCTCCCGCCATGGAAAATCTGTCCATGACCTCATCTATGCCCTGCGGATAGACCATGACAAAGATCATCAGAATCCCGGCCAGCGCTGAGATAACCACGGCACCTGCAACCACCTTTCTCCTGAACTGATACAGGACGGACAATGCCAACCCGACAATGAACAGCATTATTCCGGACCTGGTAACGGACAGGAACACGCCATAGGAGAAGATGGCCAGGCATGCAAACCAGCACGGATTTCTGGTGGTTGCTATCTTGTAGATCGCCAACGGGGTCAAGGCTGCCAGCATCTCGGCGTAATACTCGTACCCGAAGACGAAACTCCGGATGCGATCTTGTCCCTCGGGAGCCAATGCTTCTGCCTCTTTTGGATAGAAAAAAGCCACCCAGTCGTTTGTGAAAGGGAGGTACTTGTTCAACATCGAGATCACTACGTGTGCCGCAGTCAGGACTACGAGGAAGCTGAAGAGTTTCTGAATCATAGCCACGGCGGAGGAGCGGTCCTTGAGCCCCAGGTTCTGAACCACGTTCTTTACCACCATGAAAAACAGCAGTGAAGTCGTGAAGGAAAAGTACTGTCTCATGATGGGGCCGATGTCTTCAACCGCCACATCTCCGTACTCAATAGCCAGACCATTAGATACAGCGCCGAGGATAATGAGGGTGTAAAGTAGCCAGTCGTTGTTCCTCACTATCGGGGTACGATCCTTGAGAGACTGTACAACGAACAAGGCATAGGAAACGAGGATCAGGATTCCACCGGTAGTCACCGCATCCCTGCCGAGAAACTGGAGGTTTAAGGGAAAGAATATCGAGACGAGCGTCAGCAGGATCAACTTCGTGCTGTCGATATTGAAGTGATGTACGGTGATCACTGCAACGAGGGTAATCACGATAAAGACTGCGAAGTATACGGCCGTCGAAGATAGCATCTTGAAGTCCTTCCCGCCCCAGGGGCGACAACAGCCTCTTCAGCGATGATCCGTCAGCTGTTCCAGGTACCGGTTGTAGTGCGCGACGTATCTGCTTATACAGAACTTCTCCTGAACCAACGCCTTTCCAGCCTTGACCATGGCTTCCTTCATCGGTCCTGATTCCGGAGACAGGAATAAATCTATGGCTTCTGCCAGGCCTTCGGGATCGTTTCGCTCAACGAGGTAACCCGTTTCCCCGTGGCTGATCACGCCCTCTGTCCCACCCCGGTACCTGGTGCAGATGCAGGGGACACCGAGCCACATGGCCTCGAGAACGACGGTCGGCAGGCCTTCCGACTCCGAGGCAAGCACGAAGAAGGCGCCTCTTTTTAGAAACTTGTAAGGATTCACCTGGTTGCCCAGCAGGAAGACCCTGCCGTCAAGGCCGCTTTTCCCGATCAGTTCCTCAAGATGGCCTCTTTCAGGTCCGTCTCCCAAAATGATTACCGTACACTCCTTTTCAACGCCACGCATTGCCGCCACCAGGTCATCGAACCCCTTTCCTTTGGCCAGACGCCCGATGCTAACGATGACTGCTCCCCTTTCGAAATAGTCATGTTCTACGGGAGTCAACTCTTCGGCGGACATGTCCAGGATCTTCGATGTATCAATGGCGTTTTCAATGACGGAAATCCTCTCCCCTGAAATCTGCAGATTCTCTATCAGGCTGTTTCTGACGCTGCACGAGACGGCAAGAAGGCCGTCAGCCCTGTGAAAGAAAGCCCTGTGCGCCCTCCAGAGCAACCCCCTCGCGATGTAGCCGGGGAAGACACAGAGAGTCTTTATCCCTGTCAGGGCTCCCGCTATTACAGCCAGCCAGTGGAATTTTCCGTGAAAGCTGATCAGGACATCCGGATGCTCCCTTTTCAGAACTTTCACCATCCGCAGCAACAGGCGAAGCTGAAGCCGGTGTCGATACGGCGTCTGCAGGTCCAGAACGGAAACGCCATGGTCAATGAAATCGAGGAAAGCCCCTTTTGGCTCGCAAAGCATGAGAGTCACCTGGTGGGAAGCCGCGAGTCCGTTCACCAGGTAATAGAGTTGCCTTTCCACTCCTCCCGGCAGCATGAAGTGGTGTATGAAGTGGATTTTTTTAATGTTAGTCGCCGGTCGATGCATATGCCTTCCTGGTCCACTTCCTGATAAATCCTTTAGCACTGGACATCTCCGCCTCGTCGATCTCTCTGGACAGCCTCAGCATTATCATGTACAGAGCAACAGAAAGAACTGCCATCACAACCTTCAATAGCACAGTGGATACCGGCAACAGCAGTCCGAACCCGTAGACGGCTAGTATCGCCGAGGCGGTTATCCTGAGTGACGACTTCAGCGGGAAGTCCCATCTAAAAATCTTCCTGGCTGACAAAACGATCAGGAGCAAATAAAGGATGTAGGAGGCAAGCGTGGCAATACCGGCGCCGAGTATGCCGACTCGTGGCACCAGCAGGATGTTCAGTAGTATGTTTGCCCCTCCCGAAACGAGAACCACGCTCATCAAGGTCTTGGTCCTTTCCATCGCCAGGATACCGAGCTGGTACTTGTATGCCAGCCCGACGGCTATAACGCTTGCTGCCACATAAGGCACTATGGCTGAACCGACTGCGTATTTACTGGCAACCATCAGCGACAGGACCTCCTTGCGGTAAAAGCACAGCAACGCGGTAAGCGGTACTATCACCATCAGAAAAAGCCTCGTCTCGCAGCTGACAAATCGCGCCAAGGCCTCCTTGCCTTCCTTGGCAAAGATCTTCATCCCCAAAGGCTCTTCCATCATGAAAAAAATATTGACCACCAGGAAGAGTGAGTTCCAGGCAATGTTATAACAGGCGGAGTACACCCCAACCTCGTAACTGTTCAGCATCATCTTGATGACATAGCGGTCCGACAGGTCCAGTATCCAGACGCCCATGCTGCTAATCGTTAGTGGCACGCCATAGGTGGTGAATCTTTTTACCAGTCCGGAATCGATGTGCAGACGCATGCGGAAGATCCCCGAAATCGAGGTCCTCCACAAAAAAGGGAACAAAATCAGGTAAACGGCAACATTGGCAATCAGGACGGACTCGATACTCATTCCCAGAAAGATGATAAGTGCAAGACTCAATGCAAAGGAAGCGACTGACGAGGACATGACAAAGATAGACACGAGATTGATCTTTCTTTCCATCCGCAGAACATTGGTCAAGGTGTGATAAAAGAGCGACACCACGAATAGGGCGAGACCAATCTTGAACAGGTTCTTCAGCTCTGGTGTCATGTCGAACACTGCAAGCAGAAGGAGCGCTGGCACTGTGAAGAGAAGTCCCACCACGGCATTCAGGTTGATGATGGTACTCAGGATCGCCCCGAGCTCATTTCGTTTTGCGTATTCATTGTAGTATCTTGTCAGAGAACAGCCGATCCAGCCGCTGGCTTTATCAAGGAGGGTATTGGAAACCCTGACGATATTGAAATCACCATAGACCGAGGGATTAAAGAGCCTGGTGTAAACTGGCACCGATAGAAAAGCAAGCAGAGCAGGCACTATGATCTGCGGGACGTACCGGAGCAGATCGCTCAGGATGCTGGACTTGTGATCTTCGAGCATAGCTAGTCGCCAGAGTCCGACTTCAGGTCTGAGTGCTGGTTAGCCTGGTGTCTGTGCGACACCTCATCCGCCTCATCATGGATAGCAGGCATTTCACTGCAGCTAACGCCGGCGGTGGCACCCAAGTAAGTGGCCAGGGCAAGAAGCATCCATGCCTGCGACCACCTCATGTAGGAGTTCCTGTTGGTAACCAGAGGCAGGATCTGGTAGTAGAAGTAGCCTTTTTTGTTCCACATGTTCGTGGTGGCCCATTCGATGACGCGCCTGGCCACCTCCACATTTTCCGGGTGAAGATGCTTCAGAGTGACCAGGGTGATGATGCTCTGGGCGACACAGTGGGTGTCGATAGGGTAGGTCCTGTTGTGGAAATAGCGGACAGCACCATCCTCCCTGAAAAAGTGCCGCCGATAGAAGGCAAATCCGCGCCTCACAGCGGGCTCGAACTCGGACGTTGGGAGGCAGGTGCAGATATTGTGCAAAGCGCATAGGTTGTAGCCGGTGTGGAAGTTATCGATCCACTGCTGCTTGCTACCTTCTCCGTAGTGCCATGAGCCGTCGGGTTGCTGTCGAGAGGCCGAGTACCTGGCGGCGTCCAGAGCGGGTTTCAGGAATTGACGATCAACGGATAGGCCATTGATCCTGCAAAGGAAGGCCGCTGCCAAGAAGTTGGCGTTGTGCACACGGGTCTGCAGTCCAGGGACCGGATAGCTGAAGCCTGCACTGCCGTCGCGCTCGCTCCAATAAAGCTGGTCGACCAGGTAATGGGCGGCGCTGAGTGCCATTTCCAGGCAGCGCTCATCACCGTACGCGTCATAGACCTGAAGCAGCGCGTCGGCCACGAAGACCGTCGAAACCAGGTTGGGTGCCCCCTTAGGAACCAGGACCGTTCTGGTCTGCCAGGGGAAATTGTACCCCCAGCACCAGTAACGGGTCCCGGGGGAGCGAAGGGCGATGAGCCTCTCGATCATCAATGGAACCACGCCTTCGGCTTCCGCGCATCCGTGCCTGGCGAGTTCCAGAGAGGCGGACAGGAAAAGCGCTGCGGCCTTTGCGTTTGCTTCTTCTGCGATCAGGAGGAGCGGGCGGATGTTGAGAGGTAGCCGCTTGAGAAATTGCAGGTAGGCAATTCTGCAGATTCTTGAATACTTGAAGGGGGTAACGTTGAAGAGCCGGCTGTTAAGGGCATCATAGGGATCATTGCCGGACCAGTCGTTTTCCCGGCAGTAGGCGAGAAGCCCCTCAGCATGTTTCCTGATCCTGCCGGCGCCAAGGCAGCCACTACCCACCTCTGTCATAGAAGTCCCCGCAATTTCAGCGATAGCAGCCCCGCCTTCAGGCCCGAGTGTTGGGGCCCCTCGCACCCGAGTCAATAGCCATGGCACGCACGATAGCGACTACCCGCTCCGCTGTTTTCCCGTCCCAAAGCTCCAACTCTTTTCGCCGGGGAGCCTGACCCGAAAGGACCTCTTTGATCTTTTCCTTCAACTGGCCCAGACGGCACAACTGGTTGGTGCCATGGGTGATGGTAATGGGCCTTTCGGTATTCTCCCGCAGGGTGAGGCAAGGAACACCTATATAGCTGGTCTCTTCCTGGATACCGCCCGAATCCGTTATCACCAGGCGACTGTTAAACACCAGGTTCATGAAGCGGAGGTAGCTCAAAGGTTCAGGTAGTAAGAGTCTCCCCGTTTGCTCGACTCCGGAAAGGAGCGCCATCGCCCCTATCCTCTGCCTGGTTCTAGGATGGACCGGGAATACCAGGGGAATCTTATCTGCGATTTCCCGGAGGGTGACACAGATCTCGGAAAGGACGGTCGGGTCGTCAACATTGGATGGGCGATGGAGGGTGACGACTCCGTAGCTACCGGCCTCCAGCCCGAAATCCAGATACGCCTGCTGACGCTCGATCGGTTCCCTCAGCATCTCCAGCGAGTCGATCATGATGTTGCCAACCATGCTGATCTTGTGGGGCGCCACCCCCTCCTTGAACAGGTTTTCATCGGCATCACGAGAGGGTGTCCAAAGCATATCCGCCAGGGCATCGGTAACAAGGCGGTTGATCTCCTCAGGCATGGTCCGGTCGAAGGACCTCAGCCCGGCCTCCAGGTGCGCCACAGCTATGCCAAGCTTCACGGCAGTTATTGTGGCCGCCATGGTCGAATTGACGTCACCGACCACCACGACCAGATCCGGCCTCTCGCTGTTCAGCACCTGCTCATAACAGATCATGACTTTCCCGGTCTGCTCGGCATGGGAGCCACTGCCTACCCCCAGATTGACCTGCGGTGCCGGCAGCCCGAGATCGTCGAAGAAAGCACCGGACATGTTGTGATCGTAGTGCTGGCCGGTGTGAACGATCACCGGCACGGCCCAACTCTCCTTTTTCAATGCGCGATAAAGGGGGGCAATCTTGACGAAGTTGGGCCTGGCCGCACATATGAGGTGGATCAGCATGGGGCTTCGCTCCCTTGGGTCACACCGACTCCGTCACCTCGACGATTTTTCCCACAATTCCGTCAAGAGCGCGGCTGGAATTGGGGCACGCCTGCCGCTCCTTGTCACGCCTTGACAGAACCAGCTTGGTCTGGAAATCATCGGGACTTTCCAGGAGGACCAGCCTCCCGCTTTCGGCGAGATACCTGTCGACCGCCCCGATCTGACTACGGAAGATGCTGTAAACCGGAACCCCGAGTGCGGCAGCTTCACGGTTCATAGTCCCGCCGCCACTGACGACCAGATCGGAGAACCAGATAAGATTCAAGCCGTCCATAGCACGGTCAGGGATGATGATCTTTCTTTGCTGGATCAGATCAGGCCAGGATGCCCTGGCATACTCCTCCTGTTTTTTGTTCCGGGGCAGCAAGACCATCCTGACCTCTGGCTTTTCGGCCAGGTAGCCCATCAGCGCAACGTAAAGGTCCTGGCTTTTGTAGCTGTGGTAGTGGGCTTCATCGGCCGGCGGGCGGATCGTTATCAGCACAGCATCGGGTGCGATACAGAGATCATCCTGGATGGCGGGATCGGGGGTGAACCCGGGGACATAGACGTCCTCCTTTATCCCTGGATACTTGTATATCGCGGCCTTCCAGCGGGCAAGGATGCTGTCCGGTATGACCTCAGGGACCATGACCAGTGAGGGGTGCAGGCAGACCAGCCCCTTGGCGTATTCGTAGTCGTAAATCATCACCGAAGGTATTCCCAGGATGGCAGCGGCAAGGAGCTGTGTCCTCGAGCCGTGAGATACCGCCAGGGCTGGCTTCTCCTGGCGCATCACGAGGGCTAGCTGCAGGGCCCTGACCATCGACCCAACCACCTTCATCAGCTTGCTCTTGCCGTAATGGCGCCCGATGCGCTGATACTTCAAGTGGAAGTAGTCAGCCAGGTCGTAGACCTGGAAGGCATCGCGGGCAGTTATCTTCAGCTGGTACCCTCGCTCGTTAAGCTGGTCGATTATCGGCCTAAAAAACGGGATGTGGGGGGTGTTGTCCAAGTCGATCCAGATCTTTTTCATGTCTAACCCGCAAGTGATTACCCGCAGCAGAGTAAGGGGGGTGAGAGCAGGTTTGGTGGTCATAGCTTGTGGTACAAGAAACGGGGTATATGATACCGGCGCCTGTTAAGGACTGCGCCTATGACTATCCCACCGTTATCGGAAATCCTTCTGACCAGATTTCTGACCACGCGGCGCGGCGTCTTGTCAGCTTCTATTACCACGACTACGCCGTCGACGTTGCGCGAGACGGCAATGCTTTCCGCGCTGTTGGCATCCGATGACGAGTCGATCAGTATGAGATCGAACCTCTCCTTAAGCTTGGTCCAGAGCTCGGCAGTCGCCGACAGACCTTTCAGGGGCGTCACCAGCGAAGCCTTGAAGGAAATGGGGGCAAAGAAAAGGTTGGTGTCACCAAACCGGAAGAGCGCCTTTTCATCCAACTCCCCCTTCTCCAGCAGGTCGAGCCACCCGAACTCGCAGGTAACGTTGAAGTTGATCTTCCGGGCGGGATCCTGGTATGCAGAGTCCAGCACCAGGACGGATTTTCCGTAGCGCTCGACGGCAGTCTTCGCGAATTGCCGCACGATGGTGGAGACGCCTTCTCCCCGGCGGGAACTGATGAACTGGATCAGCTTGTTGCTGCTCTCCGGGAGCATGGTCTCCACTTGCTGGTGCAATGAGGCCATTTCATCATCGAGGGCTAGTGCCCGGGTGGTATGCGCCGGCATGGCGATTTGAGGGGTGACGCCAGGCTTCGCTCTCTCGCGGGAAGACTGTTTCAAGGCTTCATATATGTTGCTCATCGCCATCTCCTGTTGCTACAACGGCCGACCGCTGGCCCCTACCATGTCTTGTCATTGAGGGAGCTCTTTCTTGTTGACCGGGAAAGCAATCCTCCCCCCTTCGATTATGACATTTTCATCATTGATATGAGGGTTCGCCTTCTTCACCAGCCTGATCATCCTGGGATCGACCTTGCCGTAGACGTCCACGATTAGTTTTGCCAGAGTATCCCCCTTCACAACCACCTTGTGGACGTATGCGGTTTCCGCGGCAGAGCTGGTTTGGCTCGATGCGGTCTTTGGCGCGCCCCCCTCTCGATCCGGAATCTTCATCACCTGCGCAGGCAGCATCCGTGCCCCTAGCGGGGCCGGTTTGCCAAGGCGTAGGTAGCCGCCAACGGCTACTGCGACCACGACAAGAAGGCACACAGCAGACTTGACATACAAAGGTCTCTGGATGCTGAAATCCCGCGTTATCTCCCGAACAACCCTGAGGTCCACCTTTTTCTTACCGTATCCGAAGGCGGTAATAAGGCAGTTGTCGCAGAGGACGTTGATCACCCTCGGTATCCCCTTGGCGGTTCTGATGATCTGGTTCAAGGCACACTTGGTGAAGATGTCTGATTCTTTTTCCGCAGCCGTTTTCAACCGGTGCTCAATGTAGGTCCGGCTCTCAGCAGCCGTCAGCGGTGAAATGACAGCCTTCACCGCCACCCTCTGCTTGAGCTGTTTCAATTCTTCCAGGTTAAGGGTCTTTTCGAACTCGGACTGGGCGCTGAATACGATCTGTATCAGCTTCTCCGTAGCGGTCTCCAGATTCGAAAGCATGCGCAGGTTTTCCAGTGTGTCTATCGGCATGTTCTGCGCCTCGTCGATGAGCAGCAGGACGTTGCGCCCCTGCTTGTACTCCTCAATCAGGGCCTCGTAAATCTGATTCACCATCTCGAAGATACCGTCGGATTGCGGCACTATCCCCAGTTCTCTCAGGATATATTTCAAAAGGTTCTGGTAGGAGATATTCGAATTAAAGAGGTATATCGCTCTCAGCTTTTCTTTTTCTGCCTTCTCGAGGTATGCCCTGAGGATTGTGGTTTTTCCAACCCCCACAGCACCTACTATCAGCACAAACCCTTTCTTTTTCTCCACGCCGTACATTATGGAGGCCAGCGCCTCTCTGTGACCGGGGCTGAGAAAGAGAAAGGCCGGATCAGGAGTAATCTGGAATGGCTCCTTGCTCAGGTTGTAAAAGTTAAGGTACATGGCTAGGCCTCTTTATCGGGAATTGTTAACAGCACAGGCATTCCCAGCTGCCTTTCGACGGTTTCCGGATCCGAAAAAGTCTGCCCCATGTTTTCCGCGATGTAGGCACAGCTAAGCCCCGAAACGATGCCAAGCAAGAAACCGAGTACCAGGTTAAGCAAGACCTTCGGTTTTACAGGTTTAGCAGGGACGAATGCAGGTTGAATTACGGTTACGTTCGATAGCTTAAGCAGGTTCATCGCATCGGAGAGGCGCGCTTCCTCGTAGCGATCGGCGTAGGCCCGGTAATTCTTTTCATTCATGGCAAGCTCGCGTTTGAGGTTCTGGATGGTGCTCTCGCTCATGGCAAGCTTGCTGATTTCATCGTCCAGTCGTCCAAGCTGTTCTTTCAAGGCCTGAGCTCTCGCAGTCTGGGAGCTCAACTCAGCCTCGGCACGGTATAGATCCGTTTCCATGTTCTGGTAGACCGGGTTTCCTGTCTTCACCTTTCCAGCTATCCCCTCTTCCTGTTCTTTCAGATAGCGGTTGACCAGCTCGACCTCCCTCTTCGCATCGACCACCAGCCTATTGCTGTCGGTGTACTTTCTGCGCAGTTCCTGCTCCTTGAGCTGGAGTTCCAGCAGTTTGGCCTTGGCATCCGTTATGATTCTATCCCGTTCGTTGGGTGTGTATCTTGCAGGGTTGCGTACCAAGTTCTTCATCTGAGAGTTCAGGGAAGCGATTCTCTTCCTGAGCTCGTTGATGTTGTCGAAGGCTATCTTGTAGGCGGAGTCAAAGTCACTGCGCTGTTTAAGGAGCAGGCTCCTCTGCTCTTCCAGGGAGAACGCCTTGTTTTGTTGCTGATACTGTTGCAGGTCATTCTCGGAGTCTTTCAGCTTGCTCTCGAAGCTGGCTAGCTGACTGCTGATGAAGGATGATTGCGGAGCGGAATGCAATGCCAGATGCTTGTCCTTGAAAGCCTCCACCAAGCCGTTCACGGCTCGCGCCGCCACGTCGGGGTTGTTGTGCTGGAACGACACGGCGATGACGTTGGACTTGCGCACCCCGATAACCCTCAGAGCTCGTGAGAACCTCTGCACAGCCTGATCACGGACGGTCCTGTCGTAGGGCTTTCTTGCCAGGTCCGGGTAGATGGTCGCCAGTTGCATTGTTGTGATCACTTTTTCTGCGAGATCCTGGCCTGTGAGGATTTGTATCTCCGTACTTATCAGCTCGTCCTGGCTCACGGTAACCGAGAAGTTGCTGCGCTCGGCGTTAATGCCGGGCCGCGACGAGTCGTCCTTCGACACTTTTATCAACACGGTCGATTTAGCCTCGAAGACGGGTTTCTGGAGAAGGGTACAGCTGGTCACCGACACAACCACGCCTAAAAAGACCAGCAGTATCTTCGTCTTATGCTTGAATATGGTGGTAAGCAGTTCTATTAACATAGGTTTATGTGTGCTGGTTGTCTGATCACAAGCTATAGCCGAGACCGAGCGGCACCGGGACGTTCTTCCTCAGGTACTGATCGACCCAGGTGTTGACATTGGAAATGGTGGACTTGGGGACATAGACTATATCGCTGGGGATGAGCAGGATATCCTGCGAAAGATCGCCACGGGTCAGAGCACTCTCAAGGTCCACTTTCAATACAGTAACTTTTTTGTCTTCCCCCCTACGGAGAACCAGCACACCGTCACTCCTGGCCGTTTCTTTCATCCCGCCGGCCTGTGCTATCGATTGCAGCACAGTGGTGGGGCCGGCCAGACTCACCAATCCGGGCCTGGAAACTTCCCCATCGACATAGACCTTGTCAGCCACCGAGGCTCTCACGATGACTGCTACTTTGGGATTGGAGAGTTCCCCGGCGTAAGCCTTGGTCAGGATAGAGGTCAGTTCAGCCGGGGTGAGTCCCGCAGCAACGACATCATTGACCAGTTGGAGGGTGATGCGACCGTCGGACCGCACCGTCAACTGCTCGTTCAGCTCGGGGTTGTAAAAGAATTTGACGTCGAGCTGGTCCCCCGGCTGTATTCTGTATTCCTGGGGAGGACGTGGTGCAGAGTAGGCCTTGGTGGCTGTCCCGGTTGCCGAAGATGAGCAGCCTGACATCAGGATCAAAGCTAAAAGCCATACCGTCTTGAACAGTTTCATAACCGTGTCCTTCCCTCGCATGCCCGCGGCCACTCGACCGGCCACCAAAACGCTTGAAAGATGACTCATACAGCTTTTCTTGTACCACCTTCCGATTAAAAGTCCACTTGCAGGGAGCGCAGTTCCTGCGCCACATGGGCGACCTGCTCCTCGGTCAACTCCGGAAACATAGGAAGGGAGATAAACTCCTCCGCACACCGTTCGGCAACAGGGAAATCTCCGGCGCCCTGCTTGCGGAAAGCGTAAGCGCGTTGCAGATGGATCGGCACCGGGTAGTGAACTCCACAGGAGATTCCTCTGGCGACGAGGGCATCGAACACCATCTGCCGCTTCCCAGACCTGATAGCATAGATGTGGTAAACGTGATGGGCGTAGGGCATCTCTACTGGCGTTCTGACCGACGGAAAGCCCCGCAGCAGCTCCGCGTAGCTCGCGGCGTGTTCCCTGCGAGCTGCGTTCCACTTGTCCAGATACTTCAGCTTCACGCCCAGGACTGCAGCCTGGATGCCATCCATGCGGCCGTTTATCCCCACCATCTCATGGTAGTACTTGCGCGACTGCCCATGGTCGCGCAGCATTCTGATCTTCTCCGCCAGGGAGGCATTGCTGGTAACGACGCAACCAGCCTCTCCGTAGGCGCCGAGGTTCTTGCCGGGGTAGAAGCTGAAGCACCCCGCCTCGCCGATGGAGCCCGCCGGTCTGCCTTTGTATTTCGCCCCGTGAGCCTGGCACGCGTCTTCCAGCACCGGTATCGCATGCTTTCTTGCCACCTCCATGATTGGGTCCATGTCCGCCATCTGCCCAAAGAGGTGAACAGGGATGATCACCTTGGTGCGCGGCGTGATGGCCTGCTCAAGAAGCGAAGGGTCAAGGGTGAAGCTTCCCTCCTGCACGTCAACAAAGACAGGGTCGGCCCCGCAAAGAGAGATGGCCTCGGCGGTGGCAATGAAGCTGTTGGGGGCGGTAATCACCTCATCGCCCGCATTCACACCCATTGCCACAAGGGCAAGCCACAACGCGTCGGTCCCGCTGCCGACCCCGACCGCATGGCGACATCCGCAATACGAGGCGAACTCCTCCTCGAAGCGCTCGACGAAAGGCCCCCCGGAGAAGGCGCAGCTTTGCAGCACCTCCCTTATGGACTGATCCACATCCTGGGCGATGACATCATACTGGGCTCTGAGGTTGAGAAACGGCACTTTCATCGCTGCTCTCCTTGTCTATGGTGCGCAGGATGCGCGCTGGATTCCCGGCCACCACGGAGAATGCCGGGACGTCCTTGGTGACCACGCTTCCCGCCCCGACTATCGCCTGTTCCCCCACGGTGATTCCACACAGCAGGGTCGAGCTGGATCCTATAGACGCTCCCTCTTTGACCAAGGTCTTGACGCAGTTCCAGTCGGCTTCAGTCTTCAAGCTCCCGCCCGGTGTGGTAGCCCTGGGGTAAAGATCGTTTATGAAGGTTACGTTGTGACCGATGAAGACGTTGTCCTCGATCACCACCCCCTCGCAGATGAAGGTATGGCTGGAGATTTTGCAGTTTTTGCCGATCGAGGCATTCTTCTGCACCTCCACGAAGGCGCCGACCTTGGTATTGTCTCCGATGCTGCAGCCATACAGGTTGATGAACCTACCCAACCGCACGTTTTCTCCAAGCTTGACGTCATCCGCAACAGCCATGAAGTCATCCATTTCGAGTCCCCTCCCGATGGCGCTATCTAGTATGCCGCTTCGGCCTACAACCGGACCAGTGCCCCTCCGAGCTTCATCGAGCTGATGATAGCCTCCAGCATGCGTACCACCCGCAGCCCCGCCCGCCCGTCGTTGTCAGGGGTCAGGTCGTTGTTGATGCAGTTCACGAAATGGGCCGCCTCCCCCCTCAGCGCCTCGACCTGGCTAACCTTGGGAGCCCACATATCGCCGCTGCGATAGCTTACCCTGCGACCGTGGGCTGTTTCCAGCGACTCCTCTTCCAGTCCCTCGAGCCCGTCCACACCCTTGTCATAGACGCGGATCTTTTCATCGCTCACCAGGTCGTTCCAGACCAGCATCTTCTTCTGCCCGCCGATCAGGGTGGTCCGTATCTTCACCGGAGAAAGCCAGTTCACGTTTAGATGGGCTATGACGTTGTCGGGGAAGTAGACCGTGATGTAGGCGACATCCTCCAGGTCGTTGTGAAAGTGCGCCATCCCCGTCGCCATCACGCCCAGCGGATCCTTCTTGATCAGGTGGTCCATGATGGACAGGTCATGAGGGGCCAGATCCCAGACCACGTTCACGTCCTTTTGGAAAAGGCCCAGGTTGACTCTGATGGAATCGAAGTAGTACAGATCTCCCAGCACCCCCTGATCTATGAGCTCCTTGATCTTCTGCACCGCCCCGGTGAAGAGAAAGGTGTGATCGACCATGATCTTCAGCCTCTTCTTCTCCGCCAGTTCGATCAGTTGCTCTGCCTGGGCCACCGAAGCTGTGAACGGCTTTTCGATGAAGATGTGTTTCCCGTTGGAAAGGGCGCTCTTGGCTAGGTCGAAATGCGAGGAGACGGGAGTGACGATGGCGATGGCGTCGACGTCGGGGGCGGTGAGGATCTCCATGCTGTCCCGTGAGGTGCGGATGCCGGGAAACTTCTGCTCCGCGCGGAGCAGCGAGGCCTCGTCAGCGTCACTGACGGCAACTACCTGCGCACCTTGCGCCTCGTGCAGATTTCTCGCCACATTAGGTCCCCAATAACCGTATCCGATCACTCCGATATTGATCATGTCGATGCTCCCACTCGTACCGCGCTAGTAGGCTCCCTTGCATTTAAGGACCGCCAGCGGCGTCCGCAGCAAGATCTTCAGATCCAGCATAATAGACCAGCGCTGGAGATACCTCAGATCCAGCCGGACCATCTCTTCAAAAGTCGTGCTGCTTCTGCCAGTGACCTGCCACAGCCCCGTTATGCCTGGCCGCATCCCCACAAGGCGGTTTCGCTGCCACCCCCGGTAATGCTCCAGTTCGTACTTGATCGGGGGACGTGGACCGACCAGGGACATGTCGCCCTTAAGGACATTGATGAACTGGGGCAGCTCGTCGAGGCTGTACTTCCTTATGTACCTCCCGACCGGCGTCACCCTCGGGTCCCCCTGTATTTTGAAGACCTGCTGATCGCTGCCGTTTCCCGTGATGGCCCCGGTAATGAGCTGCTTCACGTATTCTCGGTGGATCACGTCGTCGTTGTCGAGATACATCGAGCGGAACTTGAGAAGCTGGAATTTGCGGCCGTTACGGCCTACGCGCTCCTGGTGGAAGAAAACAGGACCCTTGGAGCCAACCTTGATAAGAACCGGTAAGAGGGCGAAGAAGGGAGAAAACAGGATGAGGCCCGCTATACTCCCCGCGATGTCAAGGGCGCGTTTCATGATCTCCCCATTCATCCTGCGGCCATTGTCGAGCTCAGGGTAGAAGCTCAGATCGAAGGTATCGCCGTCACCTCCGAAATCCGGATAGATGCGGAAGCTGATCCCGATGCGGTTGGCCATGTCGTCTTTGAGGATACCGGCAAGCTTGTCCCTGGTCTTCTTCGTCACGACCCTCTTCGCTACCTCTACCTTTTCCGGCTCCACCTCGGTAAGTATCACCCCTATGAGCGCTTCGGTCAGAAGGCCGCAGATATCAGTCCCCCTGAAACAGGCGTTGATCCCGTCTCCTAACGAGTCGGTGAGGTGTGCGGAGCTGTCGGGGGTGACCAGCCTTTCTGCGTCGAGGACCATGACTAGGAGGGGCTTGTGGGACCTCTCCGCCCGGCGTCTTTCCTGGATCAGCTTTTGCCGGAAGTAGGGAATCGGATAGAGTCCATGCACGGGGGAAGCCAAGGCTCTCACGCCGTCCCGCCTGTGCCAGCTGAACTTGCGCAGCCACGATCTATTTTTCCACACGGCTTGGCTCATTTTCGTCCCGATTGCCATGGACCTAAAGGAGCCGATCTGGCCTCCGGTCCTGCAATACGTACTACCTCCTTTATTACAAGAGAAAAACCGCACTTTGATTGTGACAGGTGAAGAGATTGATCGAGACAGTTTCAGCTGGACAAGAGATGGAAGTAGTTGAGGACGGATTCGCGAATAGCATTAAAATTCGACCACATCTCGAAGCAAGTATAACTTTGACTTTAGCGGTGTCAAGGCATCGTTCACGCACCTAACCCCATCGAACTCCAAGGGGTGACACCAAAGGTACTTCCTGTCCGGAAGCTATAAGAGTTGCAGCTTCTCCTTGAAGGTGTCTTTAAGGAGGATGGTACGGTTTTCGAGCATCTCCAGATCACCCTCTTCCGCCAGGCGGTGCAGGAGTCTGGTTACCGTCTCACGCGAGACGGAGGTGTAGCCGGCGAGCTCCTTGTGGGTGAGCCTCAGGGCGATGACCACGCCGCGGTCGTCCCTGACTCCGTGCAGCAGGCTCAGGTGGTTGAGGATGGAGCGCAGCCTCTGCTCCGCGTCGGGAAGAGCAATCGCTTTCAGCACCAGCTGAGCCTCACGCAGCCGCTTGCAGAGGATGGCGACCAGCTGAAGGAGTACCTTCTCATTTTGCAGGAAAAAGTCCCCGAAGGTCTCCCTGGACAGCAGACCTATTTCCGCATCCTCCATGGCTATGACCGTTGCCGGTGCCGTATTGTTATCGAGCATCGCCATCTCGCCGAAGACGTCGCCTCTCTTGTGGACGGCGAGTATCCGTTCACTGCCGTCGCTCCCGAGGTGGACCACCCTTACCTTTCCGGTGTAGACGATGTAGATGTAGTTAGGCGTATCCTCCTCCATCAACACGACCTGGTTCTTGTGGAACCGCTTCTCGATCAGTCTGCGGTGCACTTCATGGAACGCGTCCGGGTCGAGACACGAGAAAAGGGGAATGCCCCGCAACAGTCTGAAGTGGGCATGTTCCTCGCTGCCTTTGTCTGCTTTGGCTGACGTATCCACGGTAACTCCTCCAACTTCTCTCTTATAATTCCATTAACTATACCGCCATCCCCCCATCTCGCACGCAGCCCTTTTAGTCTCGGCTTATTCTGCCTCCGACTTCACGCATGCCCGCCACCTTTACCAGGGAAGGATGAGGTCAGCACTGCCAGTTCGGCCAGGGGAAAGCCTGTTATAATTTCTGTTCATTCACACGCCTATCTTTATATTTCGTAGCGAGGAGAACGGACCATGGACCTTTTCCTGGACGAGCTTTACCCGGAGCTCCCCGGAAGCTCACTACTCCCCCCTCCGCCGCGGGAACTTTTTGAAAAAACCCGCCAGCGCAGGGGTGGCGAGTACCGCCCTCGCACTCGGCACCTGCGGCCCGATGGCCTCGCCAAGTACACCAACAGGCTTTTCCTGGAATCGAGCCCTTACCTGCTACAGCATGCCCACAATCCGGTGAACTGGTTCCCGTGGAGCGACGAGGCTTTCCAGCTGGCCCGCCAGTTCGACCGGCCGGTGCTGGTCAGCATCGGTTACGCCACCTGTCACTGGTGTCATGTGATGGAGGAGGAATCGTTCGAGGACGAGGAACTGGCGCGCTACCTGAACCAGAATTTCATCGCGGTGAAGGTGGACAGGGAGGAACGACCTGACGTGGACACGGTCTACATGACGGCCTTGCATGCCCTGGGGATGCAGGGGGGCTGGCCCCTGAACGTCTTTTTGACCCCTGACAGAAGGCCCTTCTACGGCGGCACCTATTTCCCACTTCATGACCACAGCCGGGGAATAGGATTCCTCTCTCTGCTGAAGAGGCTCAGCGAGGCCTACCACAGCGATCCCGGCAGGATCGCCAAAACAGGGGAGCAGCTGGCAGATGCAGTGAAGGGGATGCTGATGCCCCGCGAAAGGGATGGATCGCTTTCCAAGGAGTCGATAGAAGCAGCAGTTGAGGCTTACCGGGATGGTTTCGATAAGGTTAACGGAGGACTCGCGGGCGCTCCGAAGTTCCCCAGCTCGCTTCCGGTACCTCTCATTCTGAGGGGGTATCGGCAAAACGGGGACAGGGAGCTGCTCGCCATGGCGGAGCTCACCTTGCTGCGGATGGCGGGTGGTGGGATTTATGACCAGGTCGGCGGCGGCTTCCACCGCTATGCGACCGACGAGCGCTGGATGATCCCGCACTTCGAAAAGATGCTCTACGACAACGCCCAGCTGGCGGTCATCTATCTCGAGGGATTCCAGTTACTGGGAAACCGCGATCTCGCCACGGTAACGAAGGAGATACTGCGCTATCTGAAGCGGGACATGATGTCTCCGGCGGGAGCGTTTTATGCCGCCACCGATGCCGACAGCCGTGCGGAAAGCGGGAAGATGGAGGAAGGCTATTTCTTTACCTGGTCCACTGGGGAACTTGCCGCGGCACTCGGCTGTGAAGAAAACGAGGTCGTCACCCTGCGGTACGGGGTGACCATCTCCGGCAACTTTGAAGGGCGCAACATCCTGCACCGTGCCAGGAGCATCCAGGACGTCGCCAGCCAAAGCAAGCTTCCGGAAGAGCGGGTCCGCACGCTGGTGGAACAGTCCAATGAGCGGCTTTACCAGGTCCGCAAGGACCGGCCACTTCCGCTGAGGGACGAGAAGATCCTCTCTTCCTGGAACGGCTTGGCTCTTTCGGCCTTCGCGCGGGCCGGACTGGTCCTCGATGATCCTGAAGCGATCGAGCAGGCAAGGGAGACCGCCCGCTTTATTCTGGACAATATGACGACCGAAGGGAGGCTGGCCCACAGCCACCAGGGGGGTGAGCCCAAGGGGGAAGGCTTCCTCGACGACTACGCCTTCTTCATTGCCGGTCTCATCGACCTCTTCGAGGTAACGGGGGAGGCACGCTGGCTGGAGCGGGCGCTGGAGCTAACCGATGTCGTGCAAAGGGAGTTTGAAGACCACGACCGCGGCGGCTTCTTCATGACCGGGACGCACCACGAGGAACTGATTGCCAGGGAAAAACCACTGTACGACGGGGTGGTGCCTTCAGGAAACTCAGCCATGATCATGAACATGTTGAGGCTCAATGCGCTGACCGAGGAGGCGCGTTATCTTGATGCCGGGAAACGGGGTCTGGAGGGGTTCGCTTCACAACTTTCAACTTCCCCTACCGCCCTTTCCGGAACGCTGTTGGCGCTCGATTTCCTGCTGGACGTGCCGAGGCAGATCGTGATCGTGGCTCCGCGCGGGGATCGGGGAGCGGCTAGGGGGCTTCTGGAGAGTTTGCGGAAAGTGTTCCTGCCGAACCGTACGCTGGTGGTTATCTGTGAAGGGGAGGAACTCGACCGGGCCGGTCGTCTTGTGCCGCTATTGAGGGATAAGAAGGCAAACGGCAGCCTCGCCGTCGCCCATCTATGCGAGGATAGGACCTGCCAGCTGCCGACGAGCGATCCGGAGGAGTTTAGCCGGCAGTTGCAGGAGACCGTGCGTTACTAGGTGAGGTTGGAGGGACGCAAAATTCCTACTGCTCCTGCGACAGCTTATCCAGATATGCCGGGACCGCAGCCTTCGACATCTTCATGAGGCGCTGCATGACCTCGAATGGGACCACCTTCAGCCGGTGGTTTTTCTTTAGCTCCGCCACCATTCTTATCCAAAGGCGGGCAGTCATCTCGGCATCGGCCAGAGCGCGGTGGAAGACGCCTTCGGTGGCGATCTTCTTGTAACGAACCAACGACTCCAAGCTGTGGCTCGGTGCCTCAGGGTGAAGCCTTCGGGAAATAAGCATGGAGCAGGCGAACTCCTGGCGGCGGGTCAGAGATAACCTTTTAAGTTCGGCATCGAGGAAGCGGCGATCGAAGGAAGCGTTGTGGGCAACGAGGTGGTGGCTCGCGATGAAGGATGCGAAGCGCTCCATGACCTCAGCCACCGGGGGCGCATCTTTTAGCATCTCGTTGGTGATCCCCGTGTACTGCTCGATGAAGCTGCTCACCCGCCTGCCGGGATTCATCAGGCTCTGAAAGCGGTCCGTGATCCTGTTATCCTGCACCAGCACCGCCCCTATCTCGATTGTCCGGTCCCCGGCATCCGGTGATAGACCGGTGGTCTCGAAGTCCAGGACCACCAAACTGTAATTCCCCACCCATCCCCTCCTGAAAAGACCAATCCTTAACTCGGGGGACATACTGCAGTGGGACCGTGCTGTGGTCAAGCAAAATGATGCGCGAATTCAGGTTTTTCTGGGTGGCATCTGCCGAGGCAAATCTCGGTGGGGAAGTGACGCAGTCACTATCTAAACGATTGCAAATCTCTGCACTTCTTTGACCAGCTTCGAAGGCATAACGAGGTGTCCGGTGAGGATATTAGGGAGGGCGGCGCTTGTCAACTCGACTGAAACAAAGCCCCTCACGATAGTACTGACCGCCGGAGATGCATTGTTACTAACCACCGGCATCGCTGGCTGAACCGCCAGCTAAGATTGCCGTGTTTTTAAAGGGGTAATCAGAGGAAATGCCTGCCAAGTCACGGTAACCTAGACCTGATTTCCCGATAGAGCAGATCCTGTAACAGCGCTACCGGTTGAGGGATTGAGTATCTGCAACTGGTAATACATTGTTGTTGGAATGGGATCGATTAAGCCGGTAAGTGTGGTGGCAACTGCCCTGGCAGTAGTTGACCCAGCTGACGATAGAGCAGTAGATGGCTCAGCAGTTAGTCACGGGATTACTGCCGCCCGTGCACCGCACCGCGCAGCATTAACGAGGTTGTGCTTGGTGTAAATCATCCTGCCGTAGTCAATGATGGCGAAGGTGAAGACCAGCAACAGCGGAAGAACCACTGCCAGTTCTACAAGTCCTGTCCGTTCTTGTCGCTCATGGTCTACCCTACCTTTGCTGCCGCAATTCCCTGACTTCAGGAGACGAAATAGTCGGCGCAGGCCTCGTTGACGGTTTCCACCGTCAGCTGCGGGGCTCTGGAGTAAAAGCATGAGTTGGTGACTATCAGATTGATCAGATCCCTCGGATGGCAGGCGCTTCGGGCCAGGCCGTAGGCTCCATACCACTGTTCGTTGAGGTACTGATAAACTTCTTCCTTGAATTCTACGCCGTTGGCCTTGCAGGCGGACTTGAAGATGACGAGATATTCCTCCTCAGTCGGCCGGTCCACCTTGATTTTGTAATGCAGCCGACGCAGGAAGGCTTCGTGCACCAGGTCCTTGGGCTCAAGATCGGTGGAGATGATCACCAGCACGTCGAAGGGGATGGGCACCTTGATCCCGGTCTGCAGTGTCATGTGATCGACCTGACGCTCCAGAGGGACCAGCCAGCGATTGAGGATCTTCAGCGGCTCGACCTGCTGCCGCCCGAAATCGTCCAGGATGAAGACCCCGTTGTTGGCCTTCATCTGCAGCGAGGCCTCATAGTGCTTGGAGAAAGGATCGAACTTTATGTCCAGCATCTTCAGGGTCAGCTCCCCTCCGGCATTTATCACGGGGCGTTTGATGCACACCCATCTGGCATCGCCATCCGACGTCTCAGCAGGTGGCTGGACCACCTCATGGCAGGCCGGGTCATACACGCTGATGACCTGCCCCGCTACGGCCACAGCATGGGGAATATATACATATTCCGGCAAAGCCCGTCCTATGGCCTCGGCTATCGAGGTCTTCCCGTTTCCAGAAGGACCGTAAATAAATACGGCTTGTCCGGAGATGATAGCCGGCCCCAGCCGCCTGAGCACCATGTCATTGAGCACCAGATGAGACAGGGCGTTCCTAAGGCTCTCCTCGCCGCCTATGGCACCCTTCACCGTCTGCGATTGAACCATCTGGCGGTACTCCTTCATCGATACCGGAGCCGCTCCTGCATAGCGGCAGAGGTCCAATACCTCCTGCCCTTTCCTACGCCCTGCCTCGGTAAGTCTGAAGACGTAGGAGGTCTTGGTGTAGCTTTCGGCTCCGCGGATCTCGAGCAGTTTCTCCCTGCGCAGTTCCTCGAGCATGAATTCCACCAGCGAAACCGGGAGTTTCACCCGTTCCGCGACATCGCTCATCTTGAACTCACCGAGGTAGAAGAGATGCTTAAGAATGAGATCTTCCACGAATGACTGTTCCAACCCTGCCTCTTCAAAGGTCTTAGGTGCCCGTGGAACTGGAAAGCAACGCATGATGACTTCCTCCCTGACAACGAAGGTTAAAAACCTGCTCGACAATCTCTATTCTCTCGTTGGTCAGTTTTTGCCGGACCACTGTTGGCTCCACATGAGCCCCACCCTCACCACATCTCACGACCTGATGCCCGAAAAGGATTTTTCGCCCAAGACTGGCGGCGAAGCCAAAAACGAAATGATTCTGCGTTTTTGGGCGAAGCCGGGTCCCTGTTCCGGGCAGGTTCACGCAAAATTATACTGAGTTATTGAAGATTTAAATGAGTTCCGCAAAAAAAAATTCGCTTGCACATCTCCACTCACGACGTAATATTAGCCTAGATTAAGGCGTGCCAATGAAGTCTCGGGATTCGGCGTAGTCGGCATAATTTCTGGGCGACTGGATCAGACCGAGCAGGAAATAGCTCAGGAATGACAGGAAGGCTACTTCAACATTCAGCAGAAAAGACGGTTGTAAAACCCTAAATTACCAGGTTTCAGATTATGACAAAAAGATGCAGCCGGATAATTTAGCAGTGTCGGCATGATCTTAAAAACCAATTGTCGTCAAGTATGGTCTGATACGCGCTGATACTTGTTTTGATAGTTGTAATAGTCATTGCAGCAGTAAGAAGCGTACCAAGTTCCTCCAATGGCACCTTAAGGACTAACAACACGATGATCCCCGGGAGATAACCGCGACGGCAATAACGAGGGCGTTAAACTACAGGCGCTTTCGTCAAATCAACACACAAGGAGACACTATTATGCTAGCGCACTTAAGAAAGCTGTATGAGAAATCTCTGGCCGCTGTGAAGAACGAGAAGGGACAAGGACTGGTAGAGTACGCACTGATCCTGGTTTTGATCGCGATCGTGGTAATCGCAGCGGTAAGGAGCGTCGGCAGCACCACCAGCAGTACGTTCTCCGCCATCAATAACAATATGAAGTAGAGGACATTCTCCCTCTGCAAGGAGGCAGGAATGCTTCCTTGCAGAGAGTGACTCGGCGGCTGTTTCAGGGAAACACCAGGTTCACAATAGCACCGGCAGCACCTTGTCCCGCCTTGATTGAACATTCTCTAGAAAACAATGTCCAGTGGCGAAGACGCCACCGGCTTGGTAGATACCACGGCAGGCATGAAGCCACAGCCCTGTGAGCCGGCAAGAGATACATGGCGGCCGGCGTTTTCGATGTGATGGAGTATGTGGGGCAGCTAGCAAGAGAGCGCCTCATGATGAAATGATCCCGGCTTCTTGCCCAGTCAACAGGACCGACAGCGAAGCAGGAGGGTCACAAAATGACGCGCCCCAATACGATGATAGTGGTCTCGGTCTTTGCCCTGTTTTTCGCCGGGGTCGCTGCCTGGCTGGCCTACAGCTACCTTCAACAGGAAGTAAGCAGCGTGAAGGCGGTCCAGCCGCAAAAGATCGTGGTGGCAGCCGCCGACATCCCCATCGGGAGCACCGTTACCGACAAGCAGGTGAAGATCACTTCCTGGCCCAAAGACAGCATCCCTGCGGGAAGCGCCCAAGCAGTCGAGTCGGTCGTCAATCGGGTGGCCGTCCGGCCCATCACCAAAGGCGACGCCATTACCGAACAGAAGTTAAAACCGAAGACTGCCGGGGGCGGGACCGGGTTCATGACCTACGTGGTTCCGCAGGGGCACCGCGCCGTTACGGTAGCTGTCAACGAGGTAGCCGGGGTGGCAGGTTTCCTCACCCCCAACGACCGGGTCGACATCATCGTGACCACACCTTTGCCCAATAACGACAAGGAGAGCATCAGCAAGATCATCCTTGAGAACGTACCCATCCTGGCGACCGGCCAGATTACCGATCAGAAGGAAGGAAAGCCGGTCGTGGTCCCCACCGTTACACTCGACCTCCTTCCCCCCGACGCCGAAAAGCTCGTCCTCTCCGCAACCAAAGGCTCGCTGCAGCTGCTGCTGAGAAACATCGCCGACAGCAGCCATATCGAATCTAAGGGCGCGACCATTCCCAAGGTCCTCTACGGCATGGACGTGCCGCCGGCCGCTGTGAAACCTGCCGCCGCTTCTGCCGGAAAACCAGCCCGTGAGTCCAGGAGAGCCGAAAAACCGGTCGTAGTGGTCAAGGCTGCGGCTCCGCCATCCTACGTACTGGAAATCGTCAGGGGCAACGAAAAGACCACCAGGCACTACACTGAGTGACCAGACAAATAACCTTCTTGGACCGAGGTAGCCAATGAACCTTCGTCATTCCAACCTGTGCCTCCTTTGCGTCGGTATCGCCTTGCTGGTGCTACTTCCTGCCGGCATTGCCATAGCCGGGGTCCCGACCACGGTCATCGTCAACAAGAGCGTGCTCCTCAACCTGAAGCACCCGGCGAGATATGTCACCATCGCCGACAAGGAGATCGTTGACGTGCCGGATCCGTTAAGGCGGAACCAGCTCTTGATCAACGGGAAGAAAATAGGGTCCACCAGCCTCATTGTGTGGGAGGACAACGTGGAGAAACCGACCTTCTTCGACATAAACGTGGTCGGGGACCAGGACACCATCGAAGCCAGGATCAGGGAGTATGCACCGAAGGACTCGATAAATGCCAACTACGCCAACGACACCCTGGTCCTCTCGGGGACGGTGGCCAACGAGCTCACGGCCAAAAAGGCGGAGGAGATCGCCAAGGCCTTCAGCGCCAAGGTCATCAACCACATCACGGTCGACACCCCGCTGCAGGTGCTGCTCCAGGTGAAGGTCGCCCAGGTTGACAAGACCTCCCTGAAAAAACTCGGCATCAGCGCCGTGGTCAAGGGGAGCACGGCCGAAGGGTTCACCAACCTCATCGGTGCGCCGAGCAACAACACCTCCACCACCATAAACGGAACCAACATCATCAGGGGTGGGCTGACAGGGATAAGCGGCATCGGCCCATCCCTGGGATCTTTTGACACCCTCGAGAACTTCACGGCCGGCGTTTCGTACTTCCCCGCAGGGATAGGCGTGGTCCTTCAGGCGCTTGCCACCAAGGGGCTGGCCAAGATCCTGGCCGAGCCGAACCTGCTGGTGAGAAGCGGCCAAGAGGGAAACTTCCTCGCCGGGAGCAGGATCCCGTACAGCGTCCTGGTCAGTACCGGGGGAGCATCGACCTCGTCCATCGTCTTCGAAACGGTCGGCATCAAGCTCAGGTTCAAACCTGACGTGCTGGAGAACGGCCTCATCAGCCTCAAGATCGACCCGGCGGAGGTGAGCAGTATCGCCGGGACCCTGGCGGTAAACGGCTACCCGATCATCGACACCCGCGACGTGCGGACCAGCGTGGAGTTGAGGGACGGGGAAAGCCTGGTGCTGGCGGGCCTCCTTCAGGAAGAGCAGATCAAGACCATGTCCAAGATCCCGCTCCTTGGGGACATCCCGATCCTGGGCGCCCTCTTCCGCTCGACCCAGGACGACATCAAGGAGAAGGAACTGGTCTTCTTCATTACCCCCAAAATCGTGCAGGCCTTCGCACCGGGTGTAGAGCCGGAACTGCCGACCGACCGGGAACCCGATCCGGATGACGTAAGGGAGCTGGACTGGATGCCGTTGGGGAAATGAAAATCCGGCCGCAGTTGCCCATCTCAAACCATGTAGATAGCGGCGAGAATCGCCAGTGCGGGCGATCGCGAAAGTCCAGGCGATAAAGGAGGCTTCCAAGATATGCCTTCACAATTCTCCATCGTGATCATCGATAAGGACCAGGAATCGCGGGAGTCGATGGTTTCCACCCTCAGGCCCTACTCCAACACCATCACCCTCGCCGGGGCGGTCGACAACTTCCCCGAGGGAGCACAGGCCATCCAGCAAGCCTCGCCCAACGTGGTTATCCTGGGGGTTGACGACCTCGAGCAGGGGATCAAAGATGTCCAGGACATCACCCTCAAGTACCCGAGGGTATCGGTCATCGCCTGCTCCTCCGAGAAAAAGGTCGAGTCCTTCCTCTCCATCATGCGGGCGGGGGCGGTCGAGTACCTGCTACGCCCTATAGGTCAGGAAGAGCTCAAACAGACCCTGCAAAAGGTCGGGCGCTTCCTCTTCACCGCACCGGTCGACGAGATGCCCGCCGGAGAGATCATCGCCGTCTACAACCCGATTGGCGGGATGGGGACCACCACGGTCGCCGTCAACGTCGCGGCCGCCCTGGCCGACGAAGGGACCAAAGTCGCACTCGTGGACCTCAATCTCGACGCGGGCGACGTCAACACGTTCCTGAACGTCAACCCGGCCTATACCCTGAGCAGTGTCACCACCAACCTGCAGCGGCTGGACGCCAACTTCCTCATGAGCGTGATGACCCGGCACGTCTCGGGCCCCTACGTCCTCACCGAACCGGTGGAGGTAGACGAAGCAGTCTCGATCACACCCGAACAAGTGAGGCGGGTGCTGGAACTCCTCAGGAGGATTTTCAGTTATGTCATCGTCGACTGCGTGGGACAGCTGGCCGGCTGCAACCTGGCCATCTTCGACTGCGCCGACCAAATTCTCTTCACCACAACCTTGAACCTCCCGGCGCTGAAGAATACCCAGCGTTATCTCACCGCCATGGAGCGCAAGGGCTTCGGCAGCAAGAAGGTCAAGCTGGTGGTCAACAGGTACCGCGCCAAGTCCGAGATCAGCCTCAAGGATGCTGAGAAGGTGCTGGCGAGGTCGGTATACCAGGCTATTCCCAACGAGTACGTCGATGTGGTCGATTCCATCAACAAGGGGATGCCGGTCGTCAAGCTCCTCCCTCGCTCGCCGATCACCAAGGCGGTGCAGGAGCTCGTGGAACGACTGAAAAGGCAACACCCCCAGGCAAAGTGACCACAATCGGCGGTGAGGGGGCAACAAGGAGAACCGCATGCAAGTCAATGACCCTTTCAAGATTCCGAGCGTCCAGAACACGACGACGGAGAGCGACTACTTCCAGGACATGAAGATCCGCATCCACCGGCGCCTGATCGACAGGATAGACCTGGCGAAGATGGACCTCATGGGAAACAGCGAGGTACTGAAGGAGATCGGCGCGGTCATCGAGAACCTGATCATCGGGGAAGGCATCCCGCTGAACCAGATGGAGCGGGACCGGCTGATCGTGGAGATCCAGCACGAGACCTTCGGGCTGGGACCACTGGAGCCGCTGCTGGCCGATTACCAGATCTCGGACATCCTGGTAAACAACTGCTCCAAGGTCTATATCGAGAAAGCGGGCAAGTTGACCAAGACAGACGTCTGCTTCCGTGACAACGCCCACCTGATGCAGATCATCGAACGCATCGTCTCCAAGGTCGGCAGGAGGATCGACGAATCGTCCCCGTACGTGGACGCAAGGCTCCCCGACGGCTCAAGGGTCAACGTCATCATACCGCCGCTGGCCCTGGACGGCCCGGTCCTTTCCATCCGCCGTTTCGGTCGCGACCCGTTGGGGGTGCAAGATCTGCTGAAGCACGGGGCGCTGGACCAGAAGATGGCGGAGCTTCTTGAGGGCGCGGTACAGACGAGACTGAACATCCTCGTCTCCGGCGGTACCGGCACCGGCAAGACCACCCTCCTCAACGCACTTTCCGCCTTCATCCCCCACAACGAGCGCGTGGTCACCATAGAGGACTCCGCCGAACTGCACATGAAGCAGGAGCACGTGGTCAGACTCGAGACCCGGCCGACCAACATCGAAGGCCGCGGAGAGGTGACCCAGAGGGACCTGTTGCGAAACGCCCTGAGGATGAGGCCGGACCGGATCATCATCGGCGAGGTGCGCGGCGGCGAGGCCCTGGACCTGTTGCAGGCCATGAATACCGGCCACGACGGCTCCCTCTCCACCGTCCATGCCAACACCACCAGGGACGCCCTTTCACGTCTGGAGACCATGGTCCTGATGGCCGGGCTGGAACTGCCCGAAAAGGCAATCAAGGAGCAGATATCCTCGGCCCTGAACCTGGTGGTGCAGTTGGTGAGGTTCTCCGACGGGACCAGGAAGATCGTGAAGATCTCAGAGATCACCGGGATGGAAGGAAACACCATCGTGATGCACGACGTGATGGTCTACGACCAGAAGGGCATCGACAAGGAGGGCAAAGTGATCGGCGAATTCCGCGCCACCGGCGTGAGACCACACTTCGCCCAGCGCTTCAAGGTCTTCGGCTACGAGCTTCCCCCGGGAATCTTCGACAACAACTAGGAGGCGCTGGTGCTGCTCCCGATCGTGACGTTGATATTCCTGACCGTTTTTTGCCTGGTGATCGCCATCTGCCTGGCCCTCGTCCAGCGGCAGGACTCGCCGAAGGCCGAGCTGAAAAGGCGACTGCAGCGGATGGCGAGAAGCGGGGCGAAGGACTTGCCGGAGGACCTCAAGGCCGAGATCACCCGGGAGACCAAGCCCGTCGACCTCTTCTTCGAGAGTTTCCCCCTCACCCGGAACCTGGATCGGAAGCTGGACCACGCCGGTCTGAAACTCACGGTTTCAGTCTTCGTGATGATTACCGCCGCCGTCTCCCTCACCTGCCTGGGGGGCGTCATCCTCGTTGCCAAATCGAAACTGCTGGGCCTCCTCGCTGCCGGTCTCAGCGTTTTGCTGGCCGACGTCTTCCTGAAGGCGAAGGCTCAGATGAGGAGCGAGAAGTTCACCGAACTCTTCCCCGATGCCCTGGCCATGATCGCCCGTTCGCTTAGAGCCGGCCACTCCTTCACCACCTCCATCCAGCTGGTGGGGCAGGAAGTCCCGGCCCCGGTCGGCGAGCTGTTCAAGACGGCCTACGACCAGCAGCTGTTGGGGCTGCGCATGACCGACGGACTCACCAACATCAACAACAGGATAGACAGCCTCGACCTGCGGTTTTTCACCACCGTGGTCTCCATCAACTCCGAAATCGGCGGCAACCTTTCGGAGGTACTCGACAAGCTGGCGGTGACGATACGCGAGCGGCTGAGGATACGCAGACAGGTCCGGGTCTTTACCGCCCAGGGGCGCATGTCCGGATACGTGCTCGGTGCGCTGCCGGTGGTGGCCTTCATCATCTTCAACTTCATTTACTACGAGTACGAATCGGTTCTCTTGAAGGAGCCGATGGGGATCTACATCCTGGTGCTGGCAGGCTGCCTACAGCTCTTCGGTCTGCTGGTCATTAGAAAAATCATCAGGATCCAGATATAGGGCCAGGCCATGATGATCTACCTCATCACATTTTCAGTCTTCGGAGCGGTCCTGCTGCTGACCGTGGTGGCGCTGTACTTTCTGGTGTTGAGAAAGGGTCTGCTACAGGAGAGGCTGAAAGGCCTTTCGGGGGATGACAAACCGAAGACCAAGGAGCTTGTCGATTCGGGGACCTGGGCCTACAAGCTGAGCCGTATAGGCGAAAAGGTGAAGCTCCCGCAGAAGGAGCACTCGAAGTACGCCAAGCTGATCGTGGCGGCAGGGTATCGAAAGGAAGCGGTGTACGCCTTCTTCGGGGCCAAGATACTGCTGACCTGCGCCTTGCCCCTGATCTATCTGCTAGCTTACGCAATGCCGAAGCAGGTCTACTTCAACAACGACTCGATGCTGATCACGGTGGCCTGCGCCATAGGGGGGTACCTTCTCCCCAGCTACTGGCTGTACGCAAAGACGAAGAGCCGGCAGGTAGCGATCTTCCACACCCTGCCTGACATCCTCGACCTGGTCACCGTCTGCGTCGAGGCCGGCCTCAGCATGGACGCGGCACTGATGAGGACCACCGACACCCCGCAATTCAACGACAACCCGCTGGCCCAGGAGATCCGGGTGGCCAACATGGAAACCAGGGCGGGTAAACCCCGCATCGAGGCGCTCAAGGACATGGCGGAACGAACCATGGTCGACGACGTCCAGGCCTTCGTCACCATGCTGGCCCAGACCGAGCGCTTCGGCACCAGTCTCAGTCAGGCCCTACGCGCCTATGCCGACAGCCTTAGGACCAAGAGAAGGCAGATCGCCGAAGAAGCCGCAGCCAAGACCACCATCAAGATGATTTTCCCGCTGATACTTTTCATCTTCCCGGCCCTGCTGGTCGTCATCCTGGGTCCGGCCGTCATCCAGATCGGCAAGATCTTCAAGTGATCGAGCCGCTAGAGGCAGCAACTCCCAACTTCAGCACAAGGAGGTGATCCCATGAAAATCGATTTCAACACTTTTCTCCTTCTGATCATATCGGTACAACTGGCGCTGAGCTACGTAAGACAGGGGAAGAAATAACTCCATGACCCTTGTCGACCGATCTTGAAGCCGGCAGGGGTCATCCGACGGCTCTACCGCAACCGCGGTGATAGATACAGGACAAGCAGGGAGAACAGGGAAAGAGGGAGGAGCCATGCGCTGTTTCAGAGTGGTTGCGTTTGCGGTCTTTACCTTTGTTGTAGCGGCACTGGCAGGGTGCGGCAGTTCCAACGGCGGCACCTCATCCGACCCCTTCGCCACCAATAAAGGCAGCACCACCGGCACCGCGACCGACCCCCAGGTCGGGACCATCTTCGGCAACATCTCCACGTCGACAGGAAGAACGGGGATCACGCTCCGGACCGACACGCCATCCGTCGATATCGCTAACGGCCAGGTGTTGGCGATAGCGACGGTGGTCAGCAGCGGAGGAGCGGTTGCCGGCGTACCGGTAACCTTTGCTGTCGACGGTCCGGCGACGGTTGAGAGTGGTTTGACGACTGTGACCACGGATTCCAACGGCACGGCTATCACCCGCATCACCACGGGAAACGTCCCCTCCACCACCAACGTCATCATTTCCGCTTCGGTGAGGGTCGGAACCCAGAACGCCATCGCCAAGACATCGGTCCAGATCATTCGCGGCGGGGGTGTCATCATGTTTGACTCCGCAGCCGGAATCAAGCCGGGGGGCCAAGACAACATCATCGGGTCATTTTCCGCTGAAGTGGAGTCTTCATTTGACGGCTACTGGAACTTCCTCAACCTGATCGCCTTCAAGTTGACCGATTCCAATGGGAATCCGCGGGTTGGCGTGCCGGTAACGATATCGGTGTACAGCACCTCCATCTCTTCCATGAACCCAAACGACATCAACATCACCATAGACTTCCTGGTGCCGCCGATAACCGAACCGGATGACTATACCATCACCACGGACTCGGCCGGCCAGGGCTTATTCAACGCGTCAGCCTTGGTGAGAATACCCTCAATCCCAGGCAATAACACCGCCGCCAACGTGGTTTTCAAGGCAGTAACTCATGACCCTATCCCAGTCACCGCTTACGGTGGTATCGGTTACAGTATCCACAAGAAGCTCGCTGTTAACAGTCCGACCAATCCTGGCACCACCGCTTCCAGTAGTACCGGTTACAGCACCCACAAGAAACTTCCGTGATACCTAATGCCGTGTAGGAGGGGATAATGCATAAAGCCACTCTTCTGGTTCTGCTCACGACCACGCTGCTCACTCTCACCAGCACCACCGCGCTAGGCGAAAGCCTCGGCGGCAGGATCGGCCTGACGGGTAAGGCCGGGGCACTGGTGCCGCTGCAGGATGACTTCATCCGCTCGACCAGCAAGTCGACGACGGGGCTTGTGGCAGGGGGCGGGTTGATCTACGGCTTCACCAAGAACTTCGCGGTCGAGGTAGATGTCAGCCGGGCGCCTGAGCTTGATGTGGAAATCTCCGGCAGCAAAGTCTACGAGGCGGCGCTGACCGACATAGCGCTGGGGGTCCAGTATCGGGTGAGGTCACAGAACCGCCTGGTCCCCTTCT
>NZ_JBXKJL010000457.1:0-1199 GCF_056994735.1 Geomonas sp. | reverse complement strand
CCATGATGTCCCATGCGGCCATGCCCGCGGCGGAGCGCGAGGCGCGCGGCCTCAAGGAGACCCTGGTGCGGCTCTCCGTAGGCCTGGAAGACCCGCAGGACCTGATCGAGGATATGGAGAAGAACCTAGGATAAGGGAGTGCAGCGGCTCTCTTCCCGGCACCGCCCCTCACCCCGGCCCTTGTACTGTGAGCGGGAGAGGGAGCAATCATTTACCTCCTCCACTGGAAGCTCACCGTCTTCACCCTGGGCGCAACCCGCTGAAAGCCCGCCAGGCCCTCGTCGGTGATCCTGTTGCCGCTGAGGGTGAGGCCGGCGAGTGCGGGGAGCTCTTCGAGGTAGGCCAGCCCGCGATCGGAGATGCCGGTCTGGTAGATATACAGCCTTTTGAGACCCTTCAGGGAAGAAATGGCAACGAGCGCGGCGTCGGTCAGCCTCACCCCGGAAAGATAAAGTTCTTCCAGCCCGGCCAGATGAACAATGCCGTCGAGGTCGGCGTCGGAGATGTCGTACAGGAAGAGGGCTTGCAGGTCGTGTGGATTCAGCTTCCGAAGGTGCCTTGCTGACTGGGCAGCCCCCCGCAGATCGAGGCGCAGGGCCTTGTCCGGCGCCACCCGGTAGGCTCCCGTGGCGGGACCGACCGTTTTCCAGTTGCTGAAGTTGGACGAGTTGCGGTCCCTGACATAGACGATGCCGCAGGAGAGCTCTTCCGGAAAGTTCACCACCCTTGACCGGGCATCACAGCCCCGAGCCGCTGCCGCCGCGGCTTTCCCCTGATCTTTTTCGCCATTCAACCGGGCCAGCCGCTTCCGGGCCCTGTCAATGTTGAGATCGACGGCGGTGACCATGTCCGCGAGAAGGTCGCTGCCGACCGGACCGCAATCGATGCGGTGCTTCAGCCGGAACGCCAGACTCCCCCTCAGCCCCTCAACCTCGGCCTCGACCGCGGATATCGCCTGCAGCTCCCGGGCGACCAGGCGCCTGGTCTCCACCAGGTCCTCCCAATCATCGTCCCAGTCCGCCCTGGCGAGCCACCACTTCCGCAGTATCTCCTGCAGCGTCCGCCGGTCCGCCTCCGCGTAGGCACGATTGGCCATGGACATCAATTCATGACGATCAAGAGTCCCCGACCTGGCTCCCGCGAGGTCGGGATGGATATTCCTTGCCACCTCGCGGTAGAGGGACTTGATATCGGTCGAA
>NZ_JBXKJL010000456.1:0-7773 GCF_056994735.1 Geomonas sp. | reverse complement strand
CGTACGTGGAAAAACTCGCGGCGATCTTCCAGCGCAACGAAGTAAAGAGCATCACCGTGGCCATCATGGAGGTTCCCTGCTGCCGCGGCCTCGACATGATGGTCAGGCAGGCGCTTTCGATGTCCGGAAAAGATATTCCGCTGGAGACGGCGATCATCGGTGTCAATGGAGAGAGGAGGAACTAGCCATGAAACGGGATATAACCCAGAGGCTCAAGGACGAACATCAACTGATACTGAGGATGCTGGTACTGCTGGAGGAAAACGCACGGCTGACTGAGGAAGGATCGTTCCGGGATTACCAGTTCTACCTCGACGGCGTCGACTTCATCAGGAACTACGCCGACCGGTTCCACCACGCCAAGGAGGAGGATATCCTGTTCGAGGCGCTGATCGACAACGGCATGCCGAGGGCCAACAGCCCGGTGGCGGCCATGCTGATGGAGCACGACATGGGGCGGGCCTTCGTCAAAGGCATGGAAGAGGCGGCCACCCGCGCCATCAACGGGGAGCCGGGCCAGGAGGAAGCGATCGTGACCAATGCCCGGGGATACCTCGAGTTGTTGCGCGAGCACATCTCCAAGGAGGATGACATCCTCTATCCGCTGGCGGAAAGGATCATTCCCGATGAGAAACGCGAAGGGATCGTCGACGGCTATCACGCCGCCGAGGAGAAAGCCGCCAAGGGGCTGGAGGAGCACTACCGGTCCATCGTGGAGGGGTACGAGGCGAAAAAGGCTGCATAGGCAGAGGTGGAAACGCCCTGCTTAGGCAGAGGTGGAAACGCCCTGCTTAGGCAGAGGTGGAAACGCCCTGCTTAGGCAGAGGTGGAAACGCCCTGCTTAGGCAGACGTGGAAACACCCTGCTTAGGCAGACGTGTAGGAGCGCCCTCCCGGGCGCGAACCAGGCGTTGACCTGTGCGGAACAAAAGGTCGTTGACTGGAATGACAGACGTAAAAATGGCGGGGGGAAAATTCCCCCGCCATTTTTTTGTTGTACCGGCTTTGAGAGTCAAGGCGAGGGCGCCAGTCACATGGAAACTGGTCCAGGCTGGCAACCTCCCTCACCCGGCCTTCGGCCACCCTCTCCCGCAGGGCGAGGGGATTATTTATTCACCCTTCACCCTTCACCCTTCACCATTCACCATTCACCATTCACCATTCACCATTCACCATTCACGGTTTCACCCGGCTACTCGAGGTTGTCCTCGATCCTGATGAAGTTGCTCTTGGCGCGGATGACGTCGAAGGCGTCGATTTCGGCCAGGGCGTGGCGGACATCCGCCTCACGGGCCTCGTGGGTCATGATGACGATCGGCACGATGTCGCTGCTCTTGGCGCTTTGCACCATGGAGGCGATGCTGATGCCCCTGGCGCCCAAGGCGCCAGCGATCCTGGCCAGTACGCCGGGACGGTCAAGGGCGTGGAAGCGGATGTAGTACTTGCTGACGATCTCTCCGATCGGTTTGATCGGCAGGACCGCCACGTTCTCGTCCAGGTAGCCAAGGGGTGCGCAGCGGCGCGAGATGCCGGCGCCCATGTTGCGGCAAAGGTCGACGACGTCCCCTATCACGGCGCTGGCGGTGGCATCCATGCCGGCACCCCTGCCGTAGAACATCACCGGGCCCACGAAGTCGCCGGTGAGCCTGATGGCGTTGAAGACGCCATGAACGTCGGCCAGCGGGTAGTCGCAGGGAATCATGGTGGCATGGACCCTGGCCTCGATCTGGCCGCCGTCCAGCTTCCCGATCGCCAGGAGCTTGATGCGGTAGCCGAAGGATTTGGCGAAGTCGACGTCTTCGGAGGTGATCGAGGTGATCCCCTCGGAGTAGATGTCCTTCAGGTTGATCTTGGTCCCGAAGCAGAGCGACAGGAGCAGGCAGAGCTTGTGAGCGGTATCGACCCCTTCGATGTCGAAGGTCGGATCGGCCTCGGCGTAGCCGAGCTGCTGGGCGCTTTTCAGGACCTCGCCGAAATCGGCACCTTCCTGGGTCATACGGGTGAGTATGTAGTTGCAGGTTCCGTTGACGATGCCGAGCACGGTGGAGAAGCGGTTCGCCGCCATGTTCCCCTTGATGGCCGAGAGAACCGGGATGCCGCCACCGACCGCCGCTTCGAAGAGGACCTCGACCCCGTTCTCCTTGGCCGCTGCATAAAGCTCCTCGCCGTGGACGGCGAGAAGGGCCTTGTTGGCGGTGACCACATGCTTGCCGTGCGCTATGGCCTTGAGGGCGAAGGTGCGGGCGGGCTCATAACCGCCGATCAGCTCTATGACGACGGAGATCTCCGGGTCGGTGAGGATTTCGTCGGCGTTGCGGGTCAGGGTGATACCTTCGGTGCTGACACCGCGGTCGGAGGTTATATCAAGGTCGCCGATGGCCTTGAGTGAGATCTTGGCGCCGGTCTTCTCTTCGATCAGGCTGGCGTTCTCTCTGAGTACCTTGACTACCCCGGCGCCAATGGTGCCGAAACCAAGCAGGCCTATCTTTATCTCTTTCATAATCCCTCTTTTTACCGATTTAGAGATTCGAACACCAAAAACAGCAAAGGCGGGTAACAGGGATGTACAGGATATTCAGGATGAAACTCTAAAAGACGTTATCTTTTATCCTGTCTATCCTGTCGATCCCTGTAAAGCGCCTTTGTTTTTATTCTTTGTCCGTAACGCTGGAGGCGATTTCGTCGAGGATGCCGTTGACGAAGGAGGCCGAATCTTCGGCGCCGAACTTCTTGGCGACCTCTATGGCCTCGTTCATGGTGACGTTCTTGGGAATGTCCGGCCGGTAAAGGAGCTCGAAGACTGCCAGGCGCAGGATGTTGAGGTCGACCCTCGCCATGCGCGCCATGCTCCAGTGCTTCGATTTCTCGGCTATGCGGGCATCTATTTCGGAAAGATGCGACATTACGCCATTGACCAGCTCGGAGGCGAAGGCATATGCCTTGGAATTCACTGCCAGCGTCGGCTCATCCCCTTCACCAAAGCTCTCGATGATCCTCTTGAGAGCCGACAGTGCGTCGTGCGGTACCAGGTCCTTCGAGTAGAGCGCCTGCAGGGCAAGCTCTCTCCCTTCTCTGCGTGTCGTCAATTATTTCATCTCCTTGAACAGGCTCGCGGTCTCGATGGCGGTCACAGCCGCGTCGAAACCCTTGTTGCCGGCCTTGGTCCCGGCACGCTCGATCGCCTGCTCGATGGTATCGGTGGTCAGAACCCCGAAGGCGACCGGGATTCCGGTGTCGAGCGAGATGTGGGCGATGCCCTTGGAGACTTCGGATGCCACGTAGTCGAAATGGGGCGTAGAGCCGCGGATTACGGCGCCCAGGCAGATCAGGGCATCGTATCTGCCGGTCTCGGCCATCTTCTTGGTGGCGATGGGGATCTCGAATGCTCCCGGTACCCTGGCGACCGTGATCTGCGCGTCATCGGCGCCGTGACGGACCAGCGCGTCGAGTGCGCCCTCAAGGAGCCGCTCCCCGATGAAGCTGTTGAAACGAGCCACTACGATCCCGAACCTGAGTCCCTCCGCGTTCAGCTTTCCTTCTATAAACTTTGGCATAACATTCCTCTGTAATTAAGATAACTTTCAGCATCCGCCCTTCACTTCAGGGAGGAAGAAAATCAGATGTTTTCCAGCAGATGCCCCATCTTCTCGCGCTTGGTCCTCAGATATTTCTCGTTCGACTTAGAGGGCGCGATCTCGATGGGCACCCTCTCGACGATATCGATCCCGTATCCCTGCAGGCCAACCAGCTTCTTCGGGTTGTTGGTCATGAGACGGATCTTCTTTGCGCCGAGGTTCACCAGGATCTGGGCGCCGATGCCGTAATCCCTGAGGTCGGGCTTGAAGCCCAGGGCCAGGTTGGCCTCGACCGTGTCATGCCCCTGGTCCTGCAGCGCGTAGGCCTTCAACTTGTTGGTGAGGCCGATGCCGCGCCCTTCCTGGCGCATGTAGAGGATGACCCCGGCCCCTTCCGCCTCGATGCGCTCCATGGCGGCGTGAAGCTGGTCGGCGCAGTCGCACCTGACGCTGCCGAAGACGTCACCGGTCAGGCACTCGGAATGAACACGGACCAGGACGGGCTTGTCGCCCTTGATGTCCCCTTTCACCAGCGCCAGGTGTTCCAGCTTGTCGATATCGTTCTCGAAGGCGACGGCGCGGAAGCTTCCGAACTGGCTGGGGAGTGCCACGTCGACCGACCTGCGCACCAGCGATTCGTGCTTCATACGGTAGGCGACGAGATCGGCGATGGTGCAGACCTTCAGGCCGTGCTCCTTCGCGAACTTCTTCAAATCCGGCATCCGCGACATGGTGCCGTCTTCATTCATGATCTCGCAGATGACCCCGGCAGGCTCAAGCCCGGCCAGCCTTGCCAGATCGACGGATCCTTCAGTCTGGCCGGCACGTACCAGGACGCCGCCGTTTCTGGCGCGCAGCGGGAAAACGTGCCCCGGCCTCGCCAGGTCAGCGGCAGCGGCGTTGGGGGCTACCGCGGTGAGAATGGTATGGGAGCGGTCGGCAGCGGAGATCCCGGTGGTGACGCCCTTTTTAGCTTCTATCGACACGGTGAAGGCCGTGCCGAAGGAGGAGGTGTTGCTCTGGACCATGGGGGGAAGATCGAGCCGGTCGCAGCGTTCGGTGGTCATGGTAAGGCAGATGAGGCCGCGTCCGTATTTGGCCATGAAGTTGATGGCCTCCGGGGTCACGCACTGGGCCGCCATGGTCAGATCGCCTTCGTTTTCCCGGTCTTCATCGTCCACGAGGATGACCATTCTGCCGGCCTTAATCTCCTCTATGGCTTCCTCTATGCTCGCAACAGACATTCTTTAACCTCTCTTAAACTTGATCCGGATGAGACTCTATCTCTTCTCACATAAAGCCGCTTTTTGCAAGCAGTTCCAGCGAGACGCCGCCTTCTTTCGCCTCCCTGGCGCCCACCAGCCGCTCAAGGTACCTGCAGATGAGATCGGTCTCGATGTTGACCTGATCCCCCACGCGTTTGGCCATGAGGGTGGTCTTCGCCGCCGTATGGGGTATGACGTTGATGCTGAAAGTATCGGGACCGACGGAGTTCACGGTCAGGCTGATGCCGTCGATGGCGACGGAGCCCTTGGCCGCGATGTACTTCGCGAATTCGGCAGGATACCTGAAGGAGAAGACGATGTTGCCGGCGACCTCGCGGCGCTCGCAGACCGTGGCGACGCAGTCGACGTGCCCGGAAACGAGGTGGCCGTCCAGGCGGTCGGACAGGCGCATGGCGCGCTCCAGGTTGAGCGGAGAGCCTGCGCCCAGATGCTTGAACCCGGTGCGGTCGATGGTCTCCGGCGAGACATCGAATGTGACCGTGCCCCCGCCTTTCCGAACCACCGTGAGGCACGCGCCGTTGACGGCGATGGACGCGCCGATGGCGACCTCCTCAAGCGGAAGCGAGGTCTTGACGGTGAGGCTTCCCGACGCGCCCCTTCTCTCGATGGAGACCAGCTCGCCTACGGATTCTATGAGACCAGTGAACATATAAACCTCTGGGAGCCTTTACTTTTGATGCGACATCATGTGCGAATCTCCCCTCCCCTTGCAGACGGTAGGGGGCTGGGGGGGGAAGCTGCCAGCATTGTAGGAGCGCCCTCCCATCAAGGGAGGGGGAGGGTTATATGAGGGTGGATCGGACAACTTGCCTACAGCGTCGGCGTCCCTTCCACCAGCAGATCGCCCCCTACCCGTTTGACGGTCATCCCCTCGAGGCGGATGGCGTCGGCCATATTGGCCACACCTTCACCGGCGAAGAGACCGAAACCGGCGCCACCGACCATCTTGGGAGCCATGAAGATCATGCAGTGGTCGATCAGCCCCGCCCGGAGCGCCGCCCCGGCCAGGTGGCTTCCGCCTTCCAGCAGGACGGACTGCACCCCCGTCTCGCCCAGACGCCGCAGCATGTCCGCGAGGTCGACGCGCCCCTCGCTCTCGTTGCAGATCATCACCTCCGCCCCGCGAGATCTAATGGCGTCGATCTTCTCCTGGTCGCTGCTGCAGGTGGCGATCACGGTTCGCGCCGTCGACTTGACCGTGAAAAGCGCGGCGTGCAGCGGTATCCGCAGAGTGGAATCAACCACCACCCGCAGCGGGTCCTTCCCACCCGGCACGCGACAGGTCAGGAGCGGATCGTCCTTGATGACGGTACCGACCCCGACCATTATGGCGTCCATCCTCCCCCGCAGGCGATGGACTTCGCGTCGGGACTTGTCACTGGTGATCCACTTGGAATCGCCGCCGGCCGTGGCGCTCTTGCCGTCCAGGGTCAGCGCGCTCTTCAGCACCAGGTAGGGGAGCCTGGTCTGGATCCACTTGATGAAGGGGAGGTTCACTTCCCGGCAGGAGTCTCCCAAAAGACCGATCTCGACCGCGATCCCGGCAGCTCGCAGCATCTCGATTCCGGAGCCGGCGACCAGGGGATTGGGATCGACCATCCCCACGAAGACCCGTGCCACTTTGGCTGCGATGAGGGCCTGCGCGCAGGGGGGCGTCTTGCCGAAATGAGAGCACGGCTCCAGCGTCACGTAGACATCGGCGCCACGGGCAAGTTCTCCCGCGTCCCTTAGAGCGTGAACCTCGGCATGGGGGGTGCCGGCCTTCTTGTGCCAGCCCTGCCCCACCACCTTCCCGTTGCGAACGATGACGCAGCCAACCGCGGGGTTCGGGGAGGTCTTCCCCAACCCGCGCCGGGCCAGAGTCAGCGCCCGCCGCATATGTCCCAGGTGAGTGTGCGACATGGTGCTCCGCTTACTTCTTCAACAGGTCCTGCAGCTCGACCATGAATTCGCTGATGTCCTTGAAGGAACGGTAGACAGAGGCGAAGCGGACGTAGGCGACCTGGTCGACCTGGTGGAGCTCGGACATGATCCATTCACCCAGCGTGGTGGTTGGAACCTCCTTCTCACCGCTTTCCTGGAGGCGCGTCTCCAGCCGGTCCACCATCCTCTCGATGGTCTCCACAGAGACCGGCCTCTTTTCGCAGGCCTTCTGGATGCCGGCGACGAGCTTCATGCGATCGAAGGGCTCGCGCCTGCCGTCCCTCTTGGTGACCAGCGGGAGGATTTCCTCGACCCGCTCATGAGTGGTGAAGCGCTTGCCGCACGACTCGCATTCGCGCCTGCGCCTGATGGTCGCGCCCCCCTTGTCAGGACGGGAGTCGACGACTTTACTGTCGGAGAAGCCGCAGAAGGGACATTTCACGACTTCACCTCCTCGAACTTCTCGACCAGCAGGCCCGATTCCCGGATCATCTCCTCGGCCAGTTGGTCGGGGTAGCCGGAGAGGTAAACGACCCGCTTGATGCCTGCGTTGATCACCATCTTCGAGCAGATTATGCAGGGCATGGTATTACAGTAGAGGGTCGCGCCCTCGATGGAGGTGCCGTGCTTGGCGGCCTGGATGATGGCATTCTGCTCGGCATGGAGGCCGCGACAGAGTTCGTGCCGCTCCCCGGACGGTATCCCGAGCTTCTCCCTGAGACAACCGACGTCCAGACAGTGCGAGGTGCCGGAAGGCGCGCCGTTATAGCCGGTGGCCAGGATGTTCTTGTCCTTGACGATGACGGCGCCGACCTGCCGTCTGAGACAGGTGGAGCGCTTCGATACAAGGCGGGTGATCTCGATGAAATACTCATCCCAGGTGGGACGCGGCATAGAAAGCCCCTTTATGCTGAAATTCGCTCAGAATAGCTGATTCCCACAGTCCGGTCAATTCAGTTTTATCCTTCACTGTCCGCGCCTGTGCCAGTA
>NZ_JBXKJL010000455.1:0-2902 GCF_056994735.1 Geomonas sp. | reverse complement strand
CCGCAAGAAGTGGAAGCTCTGCTGGTGGCGGCGCAAGGCGGAGCGGATGGTGAGCACCGTGCGCTGCATCGCCTGGCGCACCTCCGAGCGTGTCCGCTTCGGACATTCGCTGAAGGAGAAATGGGTCTCAGGAAGGCTGCGCTACTTCTAGTCCTGTCGGCGCGGAAGTCCTTGTAATGACGGGAGGCAAATGTATTGACGCTGTCAGAGCCACGGTGGTATAGTCCGCTACGCGGCATAGCCGCCGCTTAATCCAGATCTTAACTGCCCTGGTTCAGTCTTTTCATTTAGGTCGTGGTCAGGTGAACAGGTTACTGCCAGGACTGTGACAGTATCGAGTCGCTTTGACAGGGTCGGCTTGAGATTTTGATTCAATGACGGTGCAGCAAACCCCATACAGGTGCGCTGCATCCTTGTTTTGGACCGCCGCGCAGCACGCGCGCGGGGGGGCTATCCGTGCAGACGGGTAGGCAAGGAGGGGCCACTTGGCCAAGTACAAGGTAAGCGTTTGCATCCCCACCTACAACTACGGGCGCTATCTGGCCGAAACCATCGAATCGGTACTCGCGCAGGACTTCGACGACTTCGAGCTCCTCATCGTCGATGACAATTCCAGCGACAACACCTCCGAAGTAGTAGCGCGCTATGCCGCCCAAGATTCCCGGGTCCGCTTCAGCGTCAATCCCCAAAACCTGGGCATGGTCCAGAACTGGAACCACTGCCTGGAACTCGCGCAGGGCGAGTACATCAAGTTCGTCTTCGGTGACGATGTCTTGGCCTCCCCTGGAACCCTCCGGCGTATGGTCGCCCTCCTCGACGCCGACCGTTCGGTCTCCCTGGTCTGCTCGGCCCGCAATTTCATCGACGAAAACTCGAAGGTTCTCAAGATCGAGTCCAACTTCTGCGACGGTATTTTTCCCGGTTCCGACGTTATCAACCGCTGTCTGAAGCTGCAGGCAAACCCGATCGGGGAGCCGACCGTGGTCATGTTCAGAAGGGGGCAGGGGGGACGTGGATTCCTCCCGCACTACCGCCAGATCGTTGACCTCGAGATGTGGTTTCACCTCTTGGAGCAGGGTTCCTTCGCCTACCTGAGCGACCCGCTTTGCTCCTTCCGGATCCACCAGCGCCAACAGACCAGCAAGAACAGGGAGAGTGGCGCGGACATCGATGACGCCTATTACCTGATGCAGGAGTACCTGGACAAGGATTATGTCACCCTTTCTCCTTTCATGAGAGCGTACCTGAAGTACGATCATCTCTACAAGATCTGGAAGATGCATCGGCAAGGAAAGATCGCCCGTCAGCGGGCCCGCGATCGCATCGAGTATTTCTGCGGCATGTTGAGGTTCAGCTTCTGGTACCCCTTTTACAAGAGCTTCAAGCCTTTCCTGAAAATGTACAAGAGAGTGCTGCGGACCCCTCCGGAGGCGCTCCACCCGCGTTAGGGAGACCTGCGCATCTGCAGCCATACCCCGTCCGCTGGGGCTTCCTCAAACCGATTTCCTTGAGCAGGTGAGCTGTGACAAGAAGACCCACACCTCTGATAACGGTCTGCATGCCGATCTATAATTCCGCCCGCTACGTGGTCGAGGCGATTGAGAGCGTGCTGGTCCAAAGCTTCACTGATTTCGAGCTCCTGATCATCGATGACGGCTCCACGGACGGCACCGCGGAAATAGCTGCGCGATACGCCGGGCGTGACGCGAGGGTGAAGTTCCAGGTCAATCCCGGGAACCTGGGGATGGTCCGTAACTGGAACCTCTGCCTGGAGAGGGCCAGTGGGAGCTACATCAAGTTCCTTTTCGGCGACGACGTGCTGGCGCCTGACACCCTGGCTCGTATGGCGGAAATCCTGGACCGAAACCCCGCCGTCTCCCTGGTCGCTTCCGGACGGATCTTGATAGACGAGTGCTCGCGTCCCATCACCAACTGGGTCCATTTCGACTCCGGCGCCTTCGAGGGGGCGTCGGTGGTTAGGCGCTGCGTTGTGGAGCAGGAAAACCTGGTGGGGGAGCCGTCGGCGGTGATGTTCAGAAAGAGCCAGGCGCAGCGCGGCTTCGATGAGAGCTACCGCCAGCTGGTGGATCTGGAAATGTGGTATCACCTGCTGGAAAAGGGGCGTCTGGCGTACATCGCTGAGCCGCTCTGCTCCTTCCGGCGCCACTCCGCCCAGCAGACCCAGAAAAACGAGAGCCAACTGGTGAACTTTTCCGAGATGTTCGCGCTTTCGGCCAGCTACCTGCGAAAGCCCTACGTCGGTTTCGGCTGCTGGGATGCCCACTGGTTCATGTTCCGGCACTACTACGGCTTGTGGAAGATGTTCAGAAGGCACGAGCGGCTGAGCCCGATCATGCATGGCATCATCGGTAGGCAGTACGGGAGAAAGAACTTTTACGGGACCATGGTGCTGTACAAGCTGTACAGCCCCTGCCGCAAGTTGGCCAGGATCGTGCGGCAGGGGCGTCGATCCGCTGCCTGAGGGTGGCCCGGATGAAGATGCGCCCTCTGCGCCTTTGAGTGACAACGGGGTTGCCGATAGGGGCGACCGTAGTCAGCACGATTTACAGCCAGCTAGGGGGGAACAATGGTTATCTCCGATAATCAGTACAACATCGGCTATATCTGCACCGGCCGGCAGTGCGCCCTCGGCCTCGGCGGCAAGGTGGCCATGCGCTGGCTCGGGCCGGACCTGGAGCCGCGCGATTACACCTTCGAGGAACTGGACCGCACCAGCGGGCGCTTCGCCAACGTGCTCCAAGGGCTGGGGCTTGCGCCGGGCGACATCTTCTTCACCTTCCTCCCCAAGATGCCGGAGCAGTTCTTCGCCTTCCTGGGCGCACTCAAGCTGCAGGTGGTCGCGGGGACCCTCTTCTCCAACTTCGGGGAGGAGGCGGTGCTC
>NZ_JBXKJL010000454.1:0-10043 GCF_056994735.1 Geomonas sp. | reverse complement strand
ACGGTGTGGTATGTTACGAACGAAATGCTGACGAACCAGGTAGGGTCGAACTAGCACGTGAAACCAGGGGAGGTACCCGATGTTCCAAACACTGAAATCGGACATCAAGGCAGTCTTTGACAGAGATCCGGCAGCAAGAAGTACGCTCGAAGTGATCTTCTGTTACCCTGGCCTGCACGCGGTGTGGTTTCACAGGGTCTCGCACTGGTTCTGGAAGAAGGAACTGTGGTTCCTCGGCCGCTTGACCTCCCACTTCGGACGCTTCTGCACCGGCATCGAGATTCACCCCGGCGCCACCATTGGCAAAGGGTTCTTCATCGACCACGGCATGGGCGTCGTCATCGGGGAAACCGCCGAGATCGGCAACAACGTCACCCTTTACCACGGCGTGACCCTGGGCGGTGTCAGCTGGGAAAAGGTCAAGCGCCACCCTACCCTGAAGGACAACGTCGTCATCGGCTCCGGCGCCAAGATCCTCGGCCCCTTCACCGTTGGGAAAGACAGCAAGGTCGGCTCCAACTCCGTCGTCGTCAAGGAAGTTCCCGCGAACTCCACCGTCGTGGGCATCCCCGGGCGCGTCGTGATGGCAACCGAAAAGCCGCAGGAGCGGATGGACCTGGAGCACGGCAAGATGCCGGACCCTGAAGCCAAAGCCATTTCCTGCCTCTTCGACCAGATCAGGGAGCTGGAGCGGAAGTACACCGTCCTGGCGAAAGAGCACGAACTTCTCAAAAAGAAGGTAGAGGCCGGCATCGCCAGCTGAAGCCCAGCCCAAGCCTGAAGCTCTACCACTGAGGAACACAGAGGAAAGGCAAAGCTGTCGCATCACTACTGAAACCGTTCGTGCTGAGCCTGTCGAAGCACGCAAATAGCTAAACAACATAAACCCCTCCATCCGAGGGCGAGATTGGGGGACCCTCTCCGACAGGAGGGGGTCTCCTTTTATCCAATACAGGACTCACCACCGAAAACCATGACCAAACGAATCGCCATCACTACCCTCGGTTGCAAAATCAACCAGTTCGAATCAGCAGCCATGACGGAGGCCCTGGAGCAGGAAGGCTACCGCATGGTCCCCTTCTCAGAACCCGCCGACATCTACGTGGTCAACAGCTGTACAGTCACCGCCAAGACCGATGCGGAATCGAGACGGCTGATCAGACGCGCCTCACGCCTGAACCCGGAGGCCCGCGTGGTCGTCACCGGCTGCTACGCACAGATGGCGGCCGAGGACCTGCTGAAGCTGCCGGGGGTGAACCTGATCCTCGGCAATAGCGAGAAGCGTGATATCGTGGGATTCCTGAGAGATATCGACGATCAGCCCAAGGCGGTGGTTTCGGACATTTCGCAAAAGAAATCGGGTGAGGGAACGTCCCTGGAGAGTTTCGCCGAGCATACCCGGGCCTTTCTCCAGGTTCAAAACGGCTGTGATTCCCGCTGCGCCTACTGCATAGTCCCCTTCGCCCGCGGCGCCAGCCGCAGCGTACCGCCTGATGAGGCTCTGGAGGGGATCTCTTCCTTCGTTGCTCAAGGGTTCAAGGAGATCGTGCTGACAGGGATACACCTGGGTGCCTATGGCCTCGACCTCGCGCAGCCGACCGATCTGCTCGGGCTCCTTGCCCGGGTCGAGGATGGCGCCCTGGTGCAGCGACTGAGGGTGGGATCCGTGGAGCCGACCGAGGTGTCGCAGGAGATGGTGGATTTCCTTGCCACATCCAAGATCGTCTGCCCTCATCTGCACCTCCCGCTGCAAAGCGGCTCCGACAGCGTCCTCTCCCGCATGAACCGCGGCTACACCACCGGACTCTATCGCAACGTGGTCGAGGCACTGGTCAAGGCCGTGCCGGAGATCTGCATCGGCGCCGACGTGATAGCCGGTTTCCCCGGGGAAACAGACGAGGAATTCACCGAGGCCTACCGCTTCATCGACTCGCTCCCCCTAGCCTACCTGCACGTCTTCCCCTTCTCCGTCCGTCCTGGCACCGCGGCGGCGGAGATGAAGCCCCAGCTCCACTCCCGGGTGATCAAGGAGCGAGCTGAGGCTCTGCGGCTTCTCTCCCTGAGGAAACTCAGTGCCTATGCCGCCGGCTTCGTCGGCCGCGAACTGCAGGTTCTGGTGCAAAGGGACGCTGAAGGAAGGAAAGGGCTTTCCAGGAATTACCTGCCGGTGCTGATCGAGGGGAATGAGAGCCTGGTCAACAGCGAGGTGACGGTGATGATCACCGCCTCTAGGGGTGGGGAGTTGGTTGGAAGGTTAAGCGAGCAGCCCCGCACTAAAGAGTGAAGGTGAAGGTAGCGCCCTTGCCCGGCTCGGCTTCGGCCCGGACCTTTCCGCCATGGCGGCTGATGATCCTCTTTACAATTGCGAGCCCTACCCCCAGCCCCGGGAACTCCTGCTGGCTGTGCAGCCTCTGGAACGGGGCGAAGAGTTTCTCCGCATAGTTCGCGTCGAACCCCGCGCCGTTGTCCCTCACCGCAAAGGCGGCATGGCCGTCCCAATCGGTGATGAGGAACTCGACCACCGGATCCTTCGTCTGCGCCGTGAATTTCCAGGCGTTGCCAAGCAGGTGCTCCAGCACGATCCTGAGCATCCGGGGATCGCCCCGCACCACCGCCCCTTCAGCCACCTGGAGCTTCACCTCCCGCTCCGGTTCCTTACGAGCCAGTTCCGCTCCGATCTCCTTCACCATGGCACTGAGGTCGACACTGTCTTTGCTAAGCTTGCCGCGTCCCAGGCGTGACAGCTCAAGCAGGGCGTCTATCATCTCCAGCATGCGCCGACATGATTTCTGCAAGCGGTCAAGATACTGCCTTCCGGTCGCATCGAGCTTCTCCGAGTACTCGTCGAAAAGGGCCTGGCTGAAGCCGTCAACGTGCCTGAGCGGTGCGCGCAGGTCGTGTGAAACGGAATAGCTGAACATCTCCAGTTCTCTGTTGGCGGTATCGAGTTGCGCCGTCCGATCTACTACCCTCTTCTCAAGCTCCTCATTGAGACGCGTCAGGCTTTCGTTGGCCTCCGTCAGATCCCTCACCTTCTCCTCGAGCTTGGACGCCACCACCTGGCTGTAGTTGCGAAGGAAATCCTCCTCCTTCAGGGCCTGTGACGAAGCGCTCCCCTCCCCGGCCGCGTGCGCAGCCAGGATGCGGCCCACCTCCTCCCAGAGATCATCCGGGCTCTTCGGCTTTTCCAGGAAGGCCTGCGCACCCATGGAGAGCGCCAGTTCCGCTTCGTTGCTGCCGGTATATACGGCCGAATAGAAGATGAAGGGGATTGAGTTGAGCTCGGTGAGTTTCTTCAGCTCGCGGAGGAACTGGAAGCCATCCATGGCGGGCATGAGGCAATCGGAGATGATCAGGTCAGGTTTTTCCTCAGCAGCCAGCTCCAGGCCCTGATGTCCGTTGGAAGCTTCGATGACGTCGCAGCCGTGCCACTCGAAGTTGTAGCGGATGACCTTGCGGTCGCTTCGGGAATCATCAACGATAAGGACCTTCATCGTTACCCCCTGAGCCTTTGGCGCAGTTCCGGAATGGATGCTCATTATCGTGCACGCTCTCGCCAGCACCTCCTGCAGCAACCATCCCGCCCAGCCTCCCGCTTTACTGATTCGGGAATCGAGGCATCAGGTGGTAAGCCCCGCGGAACCCCCTCGGCAAAACTTTCCACGATTGCCGAAAAGCCGCGGATCATAAGCAAATATCTTCAAGATGATACCAATGAAGGCCGGATTTGCAACACGCACTCAGAGTAGAGCCAGGTAGCCGATTCCTTCATTGGAAGCACCCTTTCGACTTCGGTTCTAATTATAGCCTTTTTGATAGCCGACCGTGAAGGGGGTCAACTTCACCCGTGCCTACCCCGCCCCCACCCCCTTCCCCCTGGGCCAGGGAGGTGTGCGTGGGAAAAACGAAGGTTGCTGGTATAATGGCCTGATGCCGTGTAAACCTACGGCTTCGAACCCCGGCCCGCTACCGCTGACACCAAGTGGCCCAAGTCAAGGCGCTGAACAAGAGGAGGTTGTCATGGAGAAAAGCAGGACCTACACCACGGCTTTTGGGATCCCTGTCGGCGATGATCAGAACAGCCTCACGGCAGGCGAACGCGGACCGGTATTGATGCAGGATGTTCATCTTCTTGAGAAGTTGGCTCACTTCGACAGGGAGCGCATTCCGGAGCGGGTAGTCCATGCCAAGGGGGCGGGCGCCCATGGATATTTCGAAGTCACCGCGGATGTGACCAGATTCACCAAGGCCGCCTTTCTTTCGGCAGTCGGCAAGAGAACCGACGCCTTTGTGCGGTTTTCCACCGTCGGAGGCGAGCGAGGCTCTGCTGACTCCGCCCGCGACCCGCGCGGTTTCGCCCTGAAGCTCTATACCGAAGAAGGAAACTATGATCTGGTCGGCAACAACACTCCCGTGTTCTTTATCCGTGACCCGCTCAAGTTTCCCGATTTCATCCATACCCAGAAACGGCACCCGGCAACCAACCTGCCCGATCCCGACATGTTCTGGGATTTCCTCTCCCTTACGCCAGAGTCCATTCACCAGGTCACCATCCTCTTCTCCGACCGAGGCACCCCCGCCGATTATCGCCACATGAACGGTTACAGCAGCCATACCTACAAGTGGTATAACGCCAAGGGGGAGTTCTTTTGGGTGCAGTACCATCTGAAAACCGACCAGGGGATCCAAAACCTGACCCGGCAGGATGCGGCGCGGCTTGCTGGCGAGGACCCCAATCACGCCACCCGTGATCTCTACCAGGCCATCGAACGTGGGGAAAATCCCTCCTGGACCCTGGAGATGCAAATTCTCACGCAGGAGCAGGCCAGGAATTTCCCATGGGACCTCTTCGACATCACCAAGGTCTGGCCCCACAGCGAGGCCCCTCCCATAAAGGTCGGCAAACTGGTGCTTGACCGCAATCCACTGAACTATTTCGCCGAGGTGGAGCAGGCCGCATTCAGTCCCGGCAACGTGGTGCCCGGCATAGCAGTGTCACCGGACAAGATGCTCCAGTCCAGGGTATTTTCCTATCACGACACCCATATTCACCGCCTGGGACCCAATTACCACCTCATCCCGGTCAACTCGCCCAGAAACGCCATGGAAAACAGCTATCAGCGCGACGGCTTTATGCGGGTCGATGCTAATGGAGGCGCGGGCCCCAACTACTGGCCCAACAGCTTCGGCGGACCGGAACCAGATGCCAGCGCCGGCGAGCCCCCCTTCGAACTAACCGGCCAGGCGGGGCGCCATTCTTTTCGTCATCCCAATGACGACTTCGTGCAGTCCGGCAACCTCTACCGTAACGTCATGAGCGACCTGGATCGGGACCACCTCATCGGCAACATCGTGGATCATCTCGGTAAGGTGCAGAAACGGATCCAGTTCCGGCAGACGGCACTCTTTTACAAGGCCGATCCGGATTATGGCCGCCGCGTGGCGGAGGGGCTTAGGATTGACCTGAGGGAGGTCGAGGCGCTGGCGCAGATGTCCCAGGATGAGCGAGCAAGGGTTACCAGAGGATAGAAAGGTGGCCATGGACGCGCACGGCCTGATCTAGCTAAAAAGCGGACGGTGAAAAAGTAAGGGCCGCACCACAACGCTGATTTCCAGCGTCGGGTGCGGCCCTTTCCTCCTCCACACCACCTCTTTATTTTCAGACCTGGGCGGCTTACCTCCAAGCGGCGCGTAGCCGAAACGAGTTATTTAGCCGGCAGCCTCCTCAACCATTCGGCATCCGTTGCCGTAATGAAGCCCGCTTCAGGCGCGAGCTTCGGCACAGCCGTGGGGGCGGAGACGTTGGTCATCGTATTGACCGGTGTGAGAGTGTCGCCATTCAACTCGAAAACGGTCCACAGTGTTCCGATGCCGCTGGGAACGTTGTAGGTCGCAATGATACTGGAGCCACGGTAGACTATCACTTTAGCGCCAGAATCTGCCAACGCAGTACTGCTTGTAGACTCCTTGTTGGAAAAATCGTGTACCGAGAACCTGTAGAGTCCACTTGATTGGCTGTAGATGGTCGTAGTCTCGGGGCCGTAACTTGTAGTGTCATCGAGATCAAGGTTGGCGACCAGAGTACTGCCGGAAGAGAAAGTTTTGCTGTCATAGTAGGTATGGAACCTCCCGCCATTCGGGTCAGGACCGGTCAGGTGTGAATCAAGGTCAGACGGGGACTGCCCCCAGGAAAGCACTATGCGTGTCTCTCCTGCCTGGAGTATCGGAGTAAGAGAATAGTTCTGGTTTGCGGTGGTCACCCCTCCGATGGAAGTTATCGTGAAGAACGCGGTCGCGTATCCCTGCCCTGAAACTTCAGCGGTGTAATTGCCCGCAGGCAGCGCGGAGAAGGAGAACGCGCCGCCTGACGAGGTCGTACCTGAGACTACCGTGCCTCCGGCAGTCACATTGATCCCCGCCCTCAGTGCGATTGACAGCCCCGAAATGCCTTGACCGGTGAATGCATCTACTATGGTACCATCGACATTGCCTGGGCCAGAATGGTTGGTGTCTATTAGTAAGACGGCTGCGAGAAAGTTATTGATAGATGGCGTGACCGTAACATTTCTGTAGTCATTTGGGATATAACCTGTCTTGGTGAACCTTATGTCATAGCCTGTTCCGGCACCAGTAACCGACAGCGAAAGTTCACCGGCGGAATTGGTTGTGCCGGTTGCCACGGTCGTCCCCTGACTGGCGACATTGACCGCCACCCCGGAAAGCTCCGCTGCGGTAAGGGCATCCTTCACCGAGACCACCAGAACACCCGTTGTAGGGGGATTCGTTGTAGGGGGATTCGTTGTAGGAGGATCCGTTGTAGAGGGAACACCCGTTGTAGAGGCGGGTTGGCCAGAACCGCTGCTGCCGCCAGAACCGCTGCAGGCAGTTACCAGGAGAACCATTGACAGCCCGAACAGCATTGTCCAAAACCTTCGGAACCCGCTCTTCATTTCACTACCTCCTTGAGGCCGCTTGCAACGTTATCATCAGATAGATTAACAATTCCCAATCTATCTCTTAAATGACGCAAGTCAAGATTCGCTAGTGACAATAAAAAGTAGCCAAGTCAATAGGACGCCAGAGTTTGAAGCACTGAAGTGACCAGCTTTCATGGCAGCACAGAGACGCCGGTTACCCCGCCCCCCCCCCGCACAGTCACAGGTAACACAGAGTGCTCACTTTCTGTCGTTGAGCCAGGAGGATTCAGGCTCATTCTTAAGTTCATTGAGTTTGGGGAAGCTAAGGAAAGCAAGTCAGGTGTTTCACGTAAACGACTTCTTAGGGGTAGGGGACGTGGGTGTGAGAACTTTATTACCTAAGGACTGCAGGGACGACGGCTTTGAACGGCCTGGATAAAAAAACTCCGAGAAGCCATGGCATGGGTTCTCGGAGCCTTACAAGCAGTTGGTGATGGCCAAGGTGATGATTATACCTGAAGCTGGCTCAACAGGTCGGCAGTGCGGTTGACGTCGGACATGTCTCTGAACTCGCGGTAGGCGTCGACGCCGTCGGGGTCGAGGCCGCGGTAGTAACGGGGACGTCTTCCCTTGAGACCGGCCAATAATTTGCCGGTGGCGTAGTCGGTGCTTTGTGCGTCGCGGGCGGCAAAGTGGAGCTCCAGCACGATGCTGAAGCCGAGTTGGAACAACCGCTTCAAAGACTCTCCCAATAGCAGCGAGGCCGCCTTCTGCCCGTCGTTTCCAACGAGCTTTTCGAGTGCGATGTTGAGATAGCCGGTGACTCTGTCGACTATGCCACCCATCGCTTCTGGATCCTTGATGGCGGTCCCCTCTGCAACCAACGCGCTGTTGATCAGATAGTTCAGCTCCTGCAACAGCGTCTGGGAATCGGCCACGGCCAGTGCCCTGAAGAATAGGGTCTCCTCACGCGGGACGATGGGGACCAATTCGCCCCCCTCTCCTGCCAGGGAGAGCTGCTTGTCTCCGTAGACCTCGAAGTTCGCCGGGTTCACCCTGCCATAGATGGAGAGCGCCTCCTCGAGCGGCGGGAAACCGAGGTCCTCCAACCGGCCGGCCCTGAACCGCTGGCACTGCTCCTCCAACTCGAGATCTACGTCTCCCTTTATCCCTTCCATCAGTGCGACATAGAGCGGGTTATCCAGTTTGACGAGCATCGACAGGAAGGTCCCGATCAACTGGCTGTGCTTGGGGTTCTTGAAGGTCAGCATGAAGACGCCGTCGAAGGTGTGGTCGTAATCTGCCAGCCTTTCCTCATCGTTGGACTGGTCACCGATGCCGCCCCCAACGATCAACTCGCGGCCCAGCAAGAGCTGCAGGAACTCGAAATCGAGGTGTTTGAGAAGCTCATGAACCCTCGGTTCGCCGCCTTCCACGAAATAGGTCAGCCAGTGAACGGCCTTGTCGTGGGAGAAGTTCCACCCTTCCCAAAGCTCCATGTCCAGGATGAAGACGCACTGCTCCGGGGAAGCGAGCTCCAGCAACTCAACGGCGTCGGTTTCGCCGATTTCCTTCATGAGCCAGAAGAACTCCTGCGGCTCCATGGAGGCCGTAAGCCTCCTGGCATCAGGATCGGTCACGATAAGGTCCATCTGCTCCTTGGCCGACCTGGTCTTGAGGTAATTGCGCTTTTCATCAAAGGAAAGGGCGTTGAACACCTTTTCCGAAAGTATCACCGATGCGTTTTTCTTTTCGACTATCGACACTTCAATAACTCCTGTCTGCTGTGTCCTCGCAAGCACACGCCGTCCTGATAGGGTAATAGTGAAACGGAGACTCGCGGCAGGGATGCCGCTCCTACAAGGGAATGGAGGCTGCGAGGATGACTATTGGTCAGTTTTCTTTTTTGCCAGCGCCTTCTTGTACCCACAGGTGCGATGAAGCCATTTCAGATTCTTCACCAGTTCCGGCGTCAGCTGTACACATTCGGGGTTGATCTTGAACCGTTTCTTGTAGATCTTGCAGCGCCTGCTGGAAATATCGAGATACCGGCAGGGTGTCGAGGTGAAGAGAATTCTCCCGTCTTCGTCCTCTATCTTTTCGAAGCAGCAGAGGCCGCACTGCTCGCACAGCCCCTCCCACTCTTCCCGCTCAAATTGGAGATCCGGCATCGATTATTACCTCACTGGCCGCCGCCGAGCGGCACCTCAACGGTTCCGTTCTTGCCGGAGAACCTCACCTTGTCCTCAAATATCCGCTCGACCTTGTAGCCGTCTACTGTCGCGCCATGCTGGACCATCCGTCCGTTGACGATGGCCGCGCTGGACTCGCTGTCGTTTTGCCAGGCTATCCCCGTTACCCGTACCTCCGATTTCTTCTCCAGGGGGACCGGCGGGGGGGCAACCGTCTTGGCAACCTGTTTGACCGGAGCAGCCTGCAATGGTGCGGCCGGGACCGGTGCGGGGCGCGCGGCGGCGGGACGCACCACAGGGGGAGGCGGGATCACCTGGGCTGTCCTGGACGGAACTGCGGCAACGCCCTTCTTGGCCGAAGCTGTGGTCGCTATTTTTGCGTTGGCTGCGGCAACCTTTTTGGCGGCAACTGCGGCAGCCTTTTTGGCTTGAGCTGTCGTCACTTTCTTAGTCTTGGCGGCTGCGACTTTCTTATTCTGAGCAGCAGCGTTGCCGGCGTGGGTCTTCTTCGGCGGAGCTGCAGCGACTTTGGTGGCAGCAGTTGTAGGGACTCCTTTGGCCGGACCGGCAGAAGCTGCAGGCGCCGAAAGGGCCGATTTTTCAGCAGCAGAAGGCGTTGAGGTTGCCGGGGACGCCGCAGCCTTCACAGTCACCGGGGCTGTTACAGCAACAGCAGCGGGACGCACTGACAAGACGGCGACGTTCTGCTCCGCGGGTTTCTGGTGACCATTACTGAAGCCGCCCATCGCGGCATAGGTGATAAGAGTCGCGATCGCCGCGCCCCCCAGCACTCCCGCAGGAAGGACCCAGGCGGGCCGACGCTGTTTGGACTTCACGAGGCCGCTGGGCCCACCACTGCGCTTGGCGGCCTGCGATTCCTCAACCTTTTCAAGGGCTTTTAGTATGGAACTCATAATGGTCCTTCTGTCGCGGA
>NZ_JBXKJL010000453.1:0-1784 GCF_056994735.1 Geomonas sp. | reverse complement strand
GGAAGTGATGGGCAGCTCGTTCACGAAGGGGGGCCAGTCTGCCATGCACAGCGAGACCTTTTTATCCCGGCACGTGGACACTACTTCGTCGGTGAGCCAGCTGTCATTTCTGAATTCCAGGGTGGTCCGGAAAGGGTACTGCTGCAGCAGGGTGAGAAACTCTTCGAGCCTTTGGTGATTGCACCTGAACCCCGGAGGGAACTGCCATAGGACTACCCGCAGCTTTTCCTTCAATTCCTCAGCCGCGCTGAAAAACTTGTTCACGGACTCCTCGACCTCGATCAACCTTTTGACATGGGTGATGTACCTGCTCCCTTTGATCGCGAAGGAGAAGTTCGGCTCGCTTTCGTCGTGCCAGTGCTTGAAGGTTTCAGGCTGGGGAGTCCGGTAGAAGGTGACGTTCAGCTCCACGGTGGAAAAGACAGAGCGGTAATGGCTGAACCAATCCTCTCGATGCACCCCCTCGGGGTAGAAGTTGCCGCGCCAGTGATCGTAACTGAAACCGCTGCATCCGATCCATACCTCTGCCATCTGCTCACCTCGCTACGACACAGGATTAGTTACCAGGAGCGCTGAACCCGCAATCCCAACCAGTCGGGACCGATGACCGGCGCGATATGGGTGGCATTCTCCGGCGTCACGTAAAGCTTTGCTACCCCGTAGGCCAAGACGCTGGCGGCCACTACATCACGCCAGTGGTGGTCGTTGTTGTCGACTCGCACCCAGGCCACGTATCCGGTGGCGAGCCATGCCGGAATCCCGTACTTCCAGCCGTAACGCTCTTCCAGAAACGATGCTCCCGAGGCGGCGAAGGCCACATGTCCCGAAGGAAAGCCATAGCCGTCCCCGTTAGGACGCGTGCCCCATTCCGTGTAATTGAAGCCCAGCCGCAACAGCGAGGTCAGGAGTTGGTTCGCCCCCAGGTTGCGCACGAACTGTTTTTCCCCTTCCTCGTCGTCCTTGAAGAAGGCTATGGCCAGGGCCGTTACCGGGATGGCCGACATGACGGCGTGCCCCGATATGGCGCTGGCGGCCCTTGCCGTCGAGGTGGTGCTGATGAGGGATAAGGAGAGAAAGAGTACCAGGAGGTAGCGACGGCGGCGGGGCATGGATGGCTCCTTCCACTGGAAGAGGTGGCATCGATCTCATGACACCGCCAAGTATACCTTAAGCTGTCGATTGGACTAGTGAGTGAGGCCGTGGCCGGCAGGAGTGGGGGAGGGAGGGGCTCGGTGTGGGGCGTCGCCGCAGGTGGTGAGGGATAAAAAAAAGCGGGGCTTTTCGGCCCCGCCTTTTCCGGTCTTCATTGCTGCCGGTCAACTACTTGTGGCACCTCTCGCAGTCGCCTGCGGATGCGAAGGCTTCCTTGCCGTTATGGCAGGCGCCGCAGGACTTCCCTTTGTCCATGTCGCCCATGGTGTAGCGCTTGCCGCCTACGCTGTACGGGAAGACCTTGGTGTGGCAGTCGCGGCACTGGTAGAGCTCGAGGTGGAAGTCGTGGCTGAACTTGGCGTCGCCGATATCAGTCTTGAACTTGATCAACCCCGGCTTATAGCCTTTGTGGCACTTGGTGCAGTCGCTGTTGGCCAGGAAGGCCTGCTTGCCGTTATGGCAGGTGCCGCAGGACTTGCCGTTAGCCATGTCGGCCATGGTGTAGTGCTTCACGCCGGCCCTGAACTGGAAGATCTTGGTGTGGCACTGCTTGCAGGCGAACTGGGCGGTGTGGATGTCGTGGTTGAAGATGGCCGGATTGATGCCCTTGGTCTTGAAGGTGATGTCGTGGG
>NZ_JBXKJL010000452.1:0-1502 GCF_056994735.1 Geomonas sp. | reverse complement strand
GCCATCCGCAAGCCAGGAGGGTGGAGTGGTCCTCCCTGATCGTCGTTGAGGATGCCACGCACCGCCGCGCAATAATCGAGTACCACGGTGCCGGCGGGATCGACCTGGGATGCTGTGGAGTTCTTCGGCGCCTCGGTCATGGTCGCGTCGGAACGGTCGTCCACGAGCCGCCCCGACGCCTGGGCATCCTGCCGCTTGAGCACGGCCTGCTCGATCTTCCGCAGGCCACGCACCTTCTTCCGCATCGCGACCTTGGCGTGGCTGTCGGCCTCCAGAACAGGCTTGGCCACATCACGGAGGAAGTGGTTGTCACAGTAACGGTGTGGCACGCCGGGGAATTCCGCCGCGATGCCCGTCACGAAGGCGTCCTGCCGATCGGACAACCACAACGCCACCGGCTTGCCCAGGGACTCGGCCCACGCCCTGGCCTGGGCGATCAGACGACGCACCTCAGCCGCCGTCGCCGAGATCAATGGCACGGCGAACCACACGCGTTTGCCCGTCAGTTCCCGCACCACGTACAGGGTCTCGTGCCCCTTCTCGGGTTGCAGGCCGTCGATCGAGAGGATGATCTCATCGACGCCCTGGTAGTGCTGCCGCAGCGCCTCGGGATCTTGCTGGCGCGCCGCGAGCATGACCTGGTAATGGCCGATGTACCGGGCGATCGAGTCGGCCGAGAGCTGGATGCGGTAGTCGTCCCAGAGATCGGACTGGATCTGGGAGATCGACCAGTGACGAGCGCACCGGCGCTGACCGATCCAGCAGAGGACGTCCCACCCGATCGCCCACTTGGGCAGAGCGATCGTGATCTCGAGTTCGGGGCTCTTGGTCCTGGCGTGACCGGGACAGTTGGGGTCGGGGCAGTGGTTGAGTTTGCACACCAGTTGCACTGGCCCCTCGAGGGTGTGAACCCGACGGTAGCGATGATCACAGACATACATCGTCCGACCGCAGACTGCACAGGTGCGGTCGAGGACGTCGAGTTCCCACAACGCGAAGTCCGTATCCTCGGGCCAAGCGTAGGGCATCCTGCCGACCTCCGTGCCAGGGGTGAAATCTACCGTTGCGGCCGACAAGGCAAGAAGTTACACCACGAAAGCTCGATCTTCTAGCCCTCTTGCGGATCGTTGAAAAAATACTCTACCGGGGCCGAACTGCCAATGCAAAGGGATACCCCGATCTCTGGTTGGTTCGTTTCGCCGGGGCGTTGGTTTGTTGCTCCCATCAGTGTTGTAATCCGAAAAAACGTTATAGCCGGCACAGGTGGCCGGCCGATGAATTCAGAAAGCTGACGGACCGGATTTTCGGAATGCAAGCCGCCGATGGGCAGGGAGTGGCTGGGATGAGTCACGTCCGTTCCCTGAACTTTGAAGCTCTTGAAACGAGGGAACTTCTGTCAACAGGTCAGGCGCGAGTGGCTCATCATGCGGTGGCGACGAGCGTACCGTCGACGTCGAGCACGGCCTCGTCGAAGAAGTCGGCCGGTTGCTGTCGCCAGAGCT
>NZ_JBXKJL010000451.1:0-1738 GCF_056994735.1 Geomonas sp. | reverse complement strand
GCTCAGATGTTGAGCAGCCTGGGAAGCACCTTTTGATCGAGGGCCCCTCAGGCACAGGCAAGACCTGCATCGTTTATAAAGTCCTGGACTCTGGCGAATGATCTCGATTTTTTCCGGGAGATCCTTGCCATTTCCGCGCTGACCGCGCGGACAACGAACCTTGGGTGCGTCATGTGATCAAACGCACCCATGTCCGCAACGGCTCTGGTTGTGCAGCCAACGCAGCGTCAGCCCGTCGGCCGGAGGAACCGATTCAGCACCGCCTCGACATCGCCGGTGCGAATGCCCTGTTCCACCGCCGCTCTCAGCCACGCCGCTGCATGGTCGTCTCGATGCCGTCGCACCACGTCGCCGTAGCACCGGATCTGAGCCGAACGCGCGCGGGCAAACCGCTCTTCCACGTAAGCCCAGGCCAGATGCACAGCGAGCACGTACCGCTCCACCGCCTCCAGCGACCGCACGCGGAAGTCCGCCAAGCCCAACTGGGTCTTTGTATAAAAGTTCACAACCTCACAGGTCCAGCGGCCACCGTAACCGCGCAGGGTCTTGACGACCGAGCGGGTCAAGTCCGTACTTGCAAAGTACGCCCAGGAGCGAGCCCGGGGATGCCGTTTGGAAAACATCACGCGGACATCGAAGGGAACTTTCGACAGCCGCCCCACCGCATCCCGCACGTGGTAGGTCGTCGTGTTCCCGTCCGCAGCGGTCACGCGCACCCGCGTGTACCGCTTGTGCCGTAAAGTAGCCGCCCACTGGCTGAGGCGTTGCCCACGCAACGTCCGGTTGCTCTTGAGGGCGCAGACGGCGTGCCAACCCTGACGATGGACGTATTTCAACAATTGTTCCGAGGCATACCAACTGTCAAATTGGACGTAGATGGTCCAGCCTGCAGGCAACAGCGGTTTCAGCCCCTCCAAGATCTCGCGGGCCAAGTGGAACTTGCTCCGAAAGTGGAGCCGATGCTCGGGGGAACGATGGCGATTGAGCCGCCGCACCGTCTTGTCTCGCAGATAGAGCCGGAGGTCGACCGTGGCCGTAAGGTCCCCGACGCGCAGGGTACATTCGAGGTAGCAAAAAGCCCTGTGGTAGCGGGGCTGGCGCGGGGTGGACTCGTTGTGATCGTGGAACCAGTCGACCGGCTCGATGTGTGTGGTGTGCTTGTCCTTCTTGCCGAGCGAGTCATCGAGGTTGACGTAGAGGACTTTGAGCAGACCCCGTGCTCGGGCCAGCTCCAGCAGCCACGTGACTTGGTGGTACCGGAGGGCGTCGCGTGCTTCCGCGGCGGACCAGGGACTGATCCGGAGAAAATCCGCCCAGTTGGAGGGATCGGTGGCGTCGAGGAACTGCCGCTGCAAGGCGGCCAATGTCTTTCGTTCGTCGCAGACCAACACGCCGTCCACAAGGTGTAAGAGATGCTCGCGCTGCGGTTGGGACAAGTTGAGGTGCAACGAATCGAGGAAGGTTTCCAAGGTCGGTGAAGGCTGTACAATGCGGGTCAGCATGAGGAATCTCCAGAAAGGATGGGGGGTGTAGCAGACCCCATTCTATGCTGGAGGGACCTCATGCGATTAATTACTGTTCACACATGCCCTAGACGACCAAGTTTTTTCGCCAGAGTCCAGTAAGGACTTCTGGCCGCTGGTAACGTACATCAATCAGAGGTCACACCCGCTTTGACCGAGTGGTTCGATAAGAGCACGTCGCAGATCCAGGGGACCAGAGCACCAGCGGTGGTGGT
>NZ_JBXKJL010000450.1:0-1940 GCF_056994735.1 Geomonas sp. | reverse complement strand
TTTTGCCTGCCGCGTAGACATTGCCGTCCAGGTCCGCGGTGACTGCGTACAGGTTATCAAAGGTCTCCAGGCTGAAGGTCTTCGCCCAGAGCTGGTTCCCGGCGGGATCGTACTTGACCAAACTTGGACCGTAATAGCCATAATCCAAGGTGACATAGCTGTTTCCGTCACGGTCGATGGCGACATCGCTGTGGTTGTCTTCGACGGTCTCCCACACGTACGCCTGGGAGACGGGGGGGCCCAGGTTCCTCCAGGCTTCGGAGTAGCCGTCCGGAGTCACCGTCATCGAAAGTTCCTTGTTGGCAATGGCGCCGTAGGAATCGGCCACCTCCACCGTGAAATAGAAGCTTCCGGGCGTGGTGGCGCTGCCGGAGAGTTCGCCGATGGGGCTAAGGGTGATTCCGTCCGGCAGGGACCCCGACGCCAGTCTCCAGAGGGATGTCGGGTATCCGCCCTGGACGGCGAGGGTGCTGGTATAGGGGGTGTTCAGCGTCGGGTTGGGAAGATGGGTGGTGGTGATTACCGGCCCCTGGTAGGTCAGCGTCTGGGTCCAGGTCGGGCCGGAGGAGGTGATTTCGGTACGGGGATACTCCAGCGTCTGGACCCCAGCCGGGAAGGAGAAGCTCAGTACCTCGTCGGTGCGGGTGGGGACGAAACTGGCGCTGAAAATCCCGTCGTTGGCGACGAGGTCGGGGGCGACCCCGTCATCGTGCAGGGTCACTCTCTCCCAGTCTCGAGTGACGACGATAACGGGACCGGAGGACGCACCGCAGTTGATGCTCAGGGCGCTCAGGGTTACGGACGAGCCGACGGTGAGACCATAGGGTGGGTCCTGTACCGCGAAGACCGGGGTGTTGGAGCAGGCCATGGAGCCGTAGGCGCTCAGCCTTTTGCGGGTCATGGTGTGACCGTAGCTGCCGGCAGTGTCTTCGCCGCCGGCGAGGATGAGGTTCTTGATGGTGGCCCAGTTGCGGCTGGGATCCTGGGCCTTCAAGAGAGCTGCGACACCAGTGACGTAAGGGGTCGCCATGGAGGTCCCTGAGAGCGTGCCGTACCCCCCGGAGATGCCATAACTGTTGGATGCCGGCAGCGTGCTGAGTATTCCCTCTCCCGGTGCCATCAGGTGGGCGTTGAACTTGCCGAAGTTGGAGAAGGACGACTTGTAGTCCTTGTCGTCGCTCGCGGCTACCACGATCGCGTTGGGCAGCTTCGCGGCGCTGGGGGTGGAGAAGGCGTTGATTTCGTCAGGGTCGCCCCCCCCGTTGCCGGCAGCGGAGACGAACAGGATGTCAGGCTGAGCCTTGACGGCGTCGTAGATCGACGAGGAGTAATAGGCTGCGCTCGTCCCCCAGCTGTTGTTGGTGGCCACGATGTTGACACCGGCATTCTTCTGCGACTTCACCCACTGCAGACACTCCACAACGGCGTTCGACGAAGCGTAGCCGCTGTTGTCGACACACTTGCAGGCGGTCAGTTTGACGTTCCAATTGACGCCGGCGATGCCGAGCCCGTTGTTGCCAGCGGCGCCGATGATGCCGGCAACGTGGGTGCCGTGACCGTGGTAGTCGAACGGATCGTTACTATGATTAACAGCATTATAGCCACGGGTGGAGTAGATATTGGCAACCAGGTCCGGATGGGTATAGTCGATGCCGGTATCGAGGATGGCAACCACCACGTTGCTGCTCCCGGTCGTTATGTTCCAGGCGGCGGTAGCCTTGATGTCCACCCCGGGGGTGCCGCCGGTCTGGCCGGTGTTGTGGAGCGCCCACTGCTGGGCGAACTTGGTGTCGTTGGGGAGGGACTGGATCTGGAAGAGGTAGTTCGGCTCGGCATATTCCACGTCCGGGTCGGCCTGGTACTCCTTGACCCCGTCCTCGACGGACATCCCCTTCTTGAGCTTGACATGGTGCAGCCGCAGCTCCTCGAACTCCGCGAGC
>NZ_JBXKJL010000449.1:0-1393 GCF_056994735.1 Geomonas sp. | reverse complement strand
GCCATGCGCGGCCGCAAGTCCGCTCTGAGCATCGTCCTGACCCCAGCCGACCGAGCCGAGATCCAGGGCTGGCAGCGCACCAGCACCTGCCCCATTGGGGTCGCGCGCCGTGGCCGCGCCCTGCTCCTGCTCGAACAGGGCAGGACCTTGAAGGACACCGCTGTGGTGTGCGGCCTGAGCATCCGACACGTCCGCAAATGGGCCGAGCGATACCGACTCCACGGGCTGGCTGGCCTCCGCGACAAGCCCCGGCCCGGCCGCCAGCCGGTCTTTTCCCCCCACGGTGGCGCTGCACCTGGTCAAGATGGCCTGCGAGCGGCCCGATGACCGCGGCCGCTCCCTGTCCACCTGGGACTGCCGGGAGATGGCCCGGCAGGTGGTCACCGAGGGGATTGTCTCCAGCATCTCCCCGGACACCGTGCGGCGCATCCTGGAGCACCACCACCTTAAGCCCTGGCGGCATCACCTGTGGCTGTCCCCCAAGGTCCCCCGCGATGCGGCCTTCGCGGCCTCGGTTCGGGAGATCTGTGACCTCTACACCCGGCCGCTCCGCCAGGATGAGATGGTGCTGTGTGTGGACGAGAAGACCAGCTTGCAGCCCCGCCCCCGCAAGGCGCCAACCCTGGGGGCTCAGCCTGAGCGACCGGTCCGCGTCGAGCATGAGTACGGGCGGTGTGGGGCTTTGCACCTGTTCGCCGCTTTCGACACGCGCACGGGCAAGGTCTACGGCCGGACCGCCGAGCGGAAGCGGCAGGTGGAGTTCATCGCCTTCCTGGAGCAACTGGACCGGGAGATCCCCGCGACGATCACGACGATCCACGTCGTGCTGGACAACCTGCGGATGCACAAGGGCAAGCAGGTGCAGGCCTGGCTGGCGAAGCATCCGCGGTTCGTGTTCCATCATCCGCCGGTCCATTGTTCGTGGATGAACCAGGTGGAGCAGTGGTTCAGCATCCTGCAGCGGAAGCGACTGCGGATTGCTGACTTCGCGGACAAGGCGGCGTTGGCCGAGCGGCTGCAGGCGTATATCGCCGAGTGGAATCACGTGGCCCATCCGTTCAACTGGAGCACGAAATCGGTGGCGAAGGTGATGGCCAAGTGTAAGCTGACCGAGGGCACCTCAACGGATTCGCAACCCTTGGCCGCGTGATTTCGTGCCCCTTTCTCTGCGGCGTTGTACTAAGTGGTGGTCTTGAGCGATGCGGGCAAGGGGAACGCCCTCCTCCAGGTATGGCTGAAGGATCCGAAACCGCTCAAGTGCCTCGCGGCGCTGCTCCTCGCTCAAGCCACCTGTGCCTGTATATGGTTGGGCCATCATGGCTTATGTCGAATCATTGAATGAGCAATTCTGTGTAGATGACAAATAGCGTTGCAGAATCCCGGCCAAATAGCG
>NZ_JBXKJL010000448.1:0-6428 GCF_056994735.1 Geomonas sp. | reverse complement strand
TGAGCCGCTTCTTCTCGAAGGCCTTGTTGACCACGTGCTTGACCGCGTCCAGGTTGAAGGGCTTGCCGAAGTAGTCCTCCGCCCCCTCCTGCAGCGCCTGCACGGCCGAGTCGGCGTGGGCGTAGGCGGTGATCATGATCACGTAGATCTCTTCGTTGGCCGCCTTGAAGCGCTTGAGGAGCTCCAGGCCGTTCACGTCCGGAAGGCAGATGTCGAGCAGCACCAGCTCAGGCCGGAAGCTCTCGAACTTCCGGATGGCCTCGTGCCCCGAGGCCGCGCTGTCCAGCTCGTATCCTTCCTTCTTGAGCATGGTCGCCAGCGACCAGGATATCAGTTTCTCGTCGTCGACCACCAGTATCCGGTTGTTGTTTGCCATGGCTGTCCCTTCTGCGGTTGATACATATAAAAAAATATATCTCTGTCTCTTTCTGTCGGTTCGGGTGGCGCCTCTCGCCCAATCCGGCGCGGTCTACAGTGTCATTTGGCGCAGCCTGGTGGGTGATATCACCCACCGGACGGCGGGGGGGCGCGTGAGCGGCGGCAATCGCCCCGGAATAGCGTCGCGGCGCGGAGGAACTTCCGCCCCCTCGCGGCCATTGCCGCCGCCGCTTCATCGCCATGAGCCATCCCTTAGGCAGCACTGCCTTATTCGGTGGACCAGCGGCGGCAGGCGGCCCCCCGGCCTTCACCTGCCGTTAGCACGATGCGTGCCGTAGAATGGGTAACCTCCCATAGTGCCTCTCTCATTGGTCGGCGGTAACGTGGCGGGGGCTTTTCACCCCGGGTCATATCCCGTGATGGCAAGGTCCTTGCTGTGTGGGAGAGACCATTGCAAGGGAGGACCGGGTATGAGGATCAAGGAGCTTTTGGCAGCCGCCGCGATGCTGGCGCTGGTGTCGGTTTTTCCCGCTTTCGCGTATGACGGGGTCGACGTGGCCGCCCTGAAGGGACAGGCCGAGCGTGGAGATGCCGGTGCCCAGTCGAAGCTCGGCGTGCTCTATGCGTCTGGCGTCGGGGTGAAGATGGACAAGAAGGAGGCCGCCCTCTGGTACCAGAGGGCCGCGCGGCAGGGGTATCCCCTGGGGCAGTGGAACCTGGCCTTCATGTATCTGCGCGGCGAGGGGGTCCCGGAGGACTTCGCCCGGGCCCGGGAGCTTCTGCAAGGCGCCGCGGGGAAGGGTCTGCCCAACGCCCAGTACGACCTGGGGATGCTGTACCTCCTCGGGGTAGGGGTGCCAGCGGACCGGGCGGAAGGGGAGAAGTGGATTGCCCTTGCCGCCGCCAAGGGGTATCCGGAGGCCCAGAAGGCCCTCAAGGAGCTGAAGGGCACCGCGGTTGCCGCTCCTTCCCCCTGAGCGCCGGCTCGCTGCGCGGCAGCTTCCCGGTTATTTCTTCAGAATCGTGAATAGTGGAGTAGTTATGACAATGACGAGCAGCAACCGCATCGGCGGGGGGACCTTGCCGGTAGACCGGAGCATCTTCAATCCCGACCGGCTGGAGGGAAACCTGGAGGAGGGCCGCCAGTACCTGGCCACCATCCTGGCCACCGCGCAGGTGGGGATACTGGTGATCGACGCGGAGAGCCACCTGATCGTGGAGGCCAATCCCAAGGCCGTGCAGCTGATCGGCGTCCCCAGGGAGGAGATCGTCGGCTCGGTATGCCACCGCTTCGTCTGCGTGGCCGAGATCGGCCAGTGCCCGATAACCGACCTAGGCCACTGCATCGACTGCTGCGAGCGGCAGCTCCTCACCGCCCACGGCGAGTACCTCACGGTGATGAAGACGGTGGCCGAGATCACCCTCTGCGGCCGCCCGCACCTGGTCGAGACCTTCCTGGACATATCCGACCGCAAGAAGACCGAGGAGGCCCTGAGGCTGAGCGAGGAGCGCCACCGCGACATCCTCGACAACGCCAACGACCTGATCCAGAGCGTCGACCCCGAGGGCTCCTTCCTCTACGTGAACCGCGCCTGGAAGGCGACCCTGGGCTACAGCGACGAGGAGATTGCCGGCCTCAAGGTCTTCGACATCATCTCCCCCGTCTGCCGCGACCACTGCTCGCTTCTCTTCCAGCAGATCATGCACGGGGTGAGCGTGCCCAGGGTCGAGGTGCAGTTCCAGGCCCGCGACGGCCGGGTGGTCGTCCTGGAGGGGAGCATCAACTGCAGCTTCGTGGACGGCCGGCCCTCGGTGACCCGCGGCATCTTCAGGGACATCACCGAGCGCAAGCGCATGGAGCGGGAGCTGCAGCAGAGCGAGGAGCGCTACCGCCAGCTGGTCGAGCACGCGCCGGAGGGGATCGTAGTGCACGGGGACGGAGCCTTCCTCTACGCCAACATGGAGGCTGCCAGGCTTTTCGGGGCCGGGTCCCCCGAAGAGCTGGTCGGGAAGCCGGTGATCTCCCTCATTCATCCCGAGTACCGGGAGCTGATCGAGGAGAGGATGCGCCAGCTGGAAATCCCCAACACGGTGGCTCCGCAGCTGGAGATGAAGGTTATGCGGCTGGACCGCAGCGTCATCGACGTGGAGAGCGTGGGGACCAGCATCTGGTTCGAGGGGAGGCCCGCCATCCAGGTGGTGCTGCGCGATATCACCCAGCGCAAGCAATTGGAGCAGGAAAGGGAGCAGTTCCAGCGCCAGCTGGAGATCAAGGTGGAGGAAAAGACCCGCTATCTGCGGGAGGCCCAGGGCAAGCTGATCCAGTCCGAGAAGATGGCGACGCTGGGCGAGGTGGTGGCCGGGGCCTCGCACGAGCTGAACAACCCGCTGGCGGGGATACTGAGCGCCATACAGCTCCTGCGCAGCTCCTCGCTGACCCAGCCCATCGTCCCCGCGCTGATGGAGGACATCGACGTTCTGGAGAGCATGGAGAGCGCGGCGCTTCGCTGCCAGAAGATCGTGGAGGACCTGACCCGCTTTTCCACCCAGACCAGGTGCAACTTTTCGGAGATGGATCTGAACGAGGTGCTGCGGGACAGCCTGGAGGTGGTGGGGGACCAGCTGGCCGGAGCCGCCATCCGGGTCGAATGGGCGGCCGACCCAGAGCTGCCGCTCATCGAGGGGGACTACGTGAAGCTCCTGGAGGTCTTCACCAACATCCTCCAGAACGCCAAGAACGCCGTCCCCGATCGCGGCACGGTGGAAGTCGGCACCCGGCTGGTGAAGCGCTACGCCGAGGCCCCTCAGGTGGTGGTCGCCATCCGCGACAACGGCTGCGGCATCCCGACCCAGAACCTCGGCAAGATCTTCGATCCCTTCTTCACCACCAAGGCCGTCGGCAGGGGGCCGGGGCTCGGGCTCACCGTGAGCTACGGGATCGTGAAGCGCCACGGCGGCGATATCGACGTCCGCAGCACCTTCGGGAAGGGTACCGAGGTGACGGTGTCGCTGCCGGTCCGCCAGCCTAAGGGGTAGTTGCACAGGCCGGGATGGGTCAGACAGGAGAAGGGCTCACTTCGTTATTCAAGTGAGCCCTTCCCTTTTATGCAAAACTGGCTGCATCCTTCATCAGCCTACATCATCGAGCCGCCTGTGCCGGATCCCGTCATGCCGCTTCCCGAGACGGTTCCTCCCCCCATCATCCCCCTGAACGATGCAGACATGTTGCGGAAAGGCTGACCCGGGGTGATGCCGGCCATGTTGGACGTCATGGTGGCCATGAGATTCGTCATTGCAGTCTGGGCATTGGAGCCCTTGATGGACGACATGTTGCTGAAAATGGCTCCCATCATCCCCCGGTAGCGGTTCACGTCGATGCCCGTCGGGCCGCCGCTTCCACTGAACACCTGGGACATCTCCCCGCCCATCAGGGTCGCCATGTTCTGCGCCGCGGTATGCATGGCCCCGTTCTGGCCGGCGAGGTAGTCGCCCATCATGTCGGTACCGGCGGACATGCGTAGTTTGGCCCTCAGCGCTTCCATTGCCTGTTGCATGGTCGCGTACTTGCCCGTTTCCATCATCTCCCGCAGCTGCGACGACATTGGGCTGATGAAGTTGCTGCTGACAGCGCCGCTGACGCTGTCTTTCGGCATGCTGAGAAGGTAGCTGTTTGCAACGGCCTGATCGGTGTCCTTGTCGATGGTCACCCCCTTGATCGCCAAGGCGACGATGGGGTACCTGCCAAGATCCGCAGGGTCGATGTTCAGCGTATAGGCGCCGTTTGCGTCTGTGGTAGTCGACGGTTCACCCTGGTCCAGCTGGTAATTCCCGTTCTTGTCGAGAAATACCGTAGCGTTGACGAGATAACCGTCGGCCACCTTGCCGGAGACCGCGGATAAACCGGAGGCCGTGGTTGCCGCAGTCCCGGATGTTGCGGTGCCGCCACCTCCGCAGCCTGCCAGTACGCCTGCCAAAATGAGTGATGCTGCCGCGAGAGCTTGCTTTTTCATATGTTCATCCTCTTTCCGTCGTGGTTTAAAAATCATGGAAGAGCGCCAGACCGCTGCCGTAGTCCGGGCTGTTTGTGGTGATCCCTTTGGCAAGGTACCCTTCGACTCCGGTGTGCGACGTTGCCAGGTATCTCAGTTTCAAGCGCACCTCCAAGAGGCCGGTCGAGCCTGCTACAGGCGCAGTCGAACCTTTGACAATAAGCATGGGAAGAAATTTATCTCCGAAGGCGTATCCTCCTCCGGCGTTGTAGGTCAGGTAATCCTTGAGGGCCAGGGTTCTGGACTTGCCCTGATGGGTGTACCCTGCCTCTGCGAAGGTGTACACTTGGCCGAGCCGCTTGAAAAGTTCGACTGCAAAACCCTCGTCGAATTCGCCGGTCCCCAAAGCCTTCGAGCTGTCCGCCGTGGGGATTTTCAGCTGGACATAGGGGCGTATTCTCGGCACCAGATCTCCTTCCGGCACGAGGACGTACCCTCCCCTGGCAATGATGTCTCCGATCCCATTTTGCGGCTGCGCCGGGTTTGCGGTTGTCGCAGAAGACATGGACCCGTCTCCCATGGACATGGCTGCGGCAGCCTTCCGCGCATGCATCGTTTGCCCCCCCGCGCCGGAAAAAACAGTGGTGTTAACCGCCGAGGTGCTCTGGTAGAGATAGGGGATCTCGAGCGAGAAGCCGAGCCGCTCGGTCGGATTGACCGCGGCGGTGAAGGGCATGTAGACCGACTCCGTCCTGGTGCCGGTTCCGTATCTGCCGGAGGCGAATTCGAAGCCGAGACCGGCTGAAAAGGCCGGACCGTCGGCATGCACCGGGACAGGGAACAGCAAGGAGGTTGCGGACAGCAGCATCCCGTAAAAAAACTTCAACGTGTTAAAGCGACTTCTCATTCAGATCTCTCCGTGGCAGATTCCCATTCCGGGCACAGCTTCTTGAGTCAGTGGCGCATCATGCCACCGCCGCCGCGCATCATGCCACCGCCTTGGAACATCTGTCCTCCCGATGACCGCTCCAGTCCCATCCCTGCCGCACTGCGCGCAGACCAGGCAGGCTCTCCCTTTTCGCTGCGAAGTTCCACCTGCGTACCGGAAGTGCGGTTCACCAGCTTCTGGGTCAGAAGGTACGTCTTGCCATCCTGTCCTTGGGCCCTAGAGCCCTTGGCGCTCACCTCGTCGTTAAGCCGTAAGGGGAGCCCCTTTTTCTCCCAGAAGGATCCCGGGCCAACGGTGACGTTCACCACCTCGTGGCCGGTTTTGACCTCTATGACGACCTGTTCGCGGTCCCCCTGGTGCGGTAAAGCCGCCACCCGCCCCGATACCGTGGCCACGGTATTGATGTCGTAGCCCCGGTTGAAGTCAAGTCCGCTCTTCCCCTTCTCGTCGGTGCCGAAACCGAAGAAGCCGGCAGAGGCTGCACCGGCTAGCGCGCAGTTCAAAAGGAGTGCGCAACTGATTAGTGACCATAAACGGACCATTGTCATAACAAACCAACCCCTTCACGAACGTTGAGCCTACCGGGAAGAAAATGTGATACGGTCATGCATGCTCTCTTGCCCGGGATGTTCGACTCTCTGAAGCTCGACATCCAGCGGTCCACCCTTACGCTCACCACATCGGGTGCATCATGCCCATGCATCCGCTCAATGCAGAAAATGCCGCCAGCGACAACAACGCTACCACGAGTTTTTTCATACGATCCTACTCCTTTGAATGCCAGGTGATCTTCTTTGAGATGCTCCCGCCTCTGGCCATTGCCTGGCCGGCAAGGGAAAGGAGCGCAACCGCCGTTACTGCATAGAGTGCCGATTTCTTAATGTTGTTCCTCCTGGGAAAGTTTGTGACCCTGTCCGGAGGTAATCCATGGTTCATGCCAAAGAAAGCGCAGCGGTTAACGTGCCGGCAACACGGGATGTTGCAGTTTCAAACCCGGCCTTGACCGGCAAAACAAGTGCAATCCTTTGCACCTGTCGACCGGCGATTTGCACCAGGTCAAAGCGCGTCCAGCAACCCGTACTCTTTCAGTTTGTACTGGAGCGTCCGCCGGG
>NZ_JBXKJL010000447.1:0-8598 GCF_056994735.1 Geomonas sp. | reverse complement strand
TTCTAGTAATTTGACCTGCATCAATCAAATAACCATCAAAGGAGGACATTATGAAGAAGGACATCGTGGAAAAAGGGGCGATACTTCAGCGGGACAAAGAGACCTACGCGATCGCGCCGCATATTCCGGGCGGGTTCACCGATACGGCGACGCTGAGGAAGATCTGCGACGTTGCTGATAAATACCACCTTGGGCTGAAGCTCACCTCCGCCCAGCGGATCGCCATGATCGGTGCGAAAGAGGAGGATCTTGACACCATCTGGGCCGAGCTGGCCGAGCCGCATGGGGCTGCCATCGGCCTCTGTGTCAGGAGCGTCAAGATCTGCCCCGGTACCGGTCACTGCAAACGCGCCATACAGGACTCGCCGTCGCTGGGACTCAAGCTGGACAAGATCTACCACGCGATGGAACTCCCCAACAAGATGAAGATAGGCGTCTCGGGATGCCCTCTCTCCTGCGCTGAGGTCTCGGTAAAAGACATCGGCATTTACGGAACCGCCAAAGGGTGGCGGGTCTTCGTCGGCGGCAATGCTGGGGCCAAGCCGCGGCTGGCTGACCTGCTCGTCGACGATGTCCCGTCGGAGGAGGCGGTGCTCGAGATCGTGGCGCGGATCGTTGATTTCTACAAGAAGTGGCCCAAGAAGGAGCGTCTCGGCAAGGTGGTCGAGGAGCTTGGCATTGACGGGTTCAGGCGGGAGATCCTGGGGGAAGACGCTTCTGTAGAGAGTTGTGCTTGCGGAGCCCAGGCATGAAAAGGGAACAAGGAGGGGTCTCGTGGCGCTGATTCAAGACCCGATCTTTACCAGGATCAAGAACCGCGTTGGCAAGGCCATCGCCGATTTCGATCTGATATCGGAGGGTGACCGGATTGCGGTCGCGGTTTCCGGAGGGAAGGACTCTTACTCCCTGCTCCATATCCTGGAGACGCTGCGAAGGCGGGCGCCGGTTCGCTACGAGCTGGTGGCAGTCAATATCGATTCCGGTTATCGCGGCTTTCGCGCCGACATCATCGAAGAACACCTGCGGGAGCACGGCTTCTCCTATCACATGGAGAAGACCGAGCACTACGACATCATCTCCGAGAAGCGCCGGCCAAACTCTTCATACTGCTCCATCTGCGCGAGACTCAAGCGCGGCACGCTGTACACCCTGGCGCAGCAGCTCGGCTGCAACAAGCTGGCCCTCGGCCACCACATGGATGACTTCATCGAGACCCTGCTCCTGAACCAGTTTTTCGTCGGCTCGCTGAAGGCCATGGCCCCGAGCATGCTGGCCGACAACGGCATCACCACGGTCATCAGGCCGCTGGTCTATGTTCCGGAGAAGGAGATTATCCCGTTTTCGCGCAACAACCGTTTCCCCGTCGTTTGTTGCTGCTGCCCGGTCTGCGGAAAGGCGGACTTGCAGCGCAAGAAAATGAAGGAATTGCTGGAGACCCTGGAGCGGGACAATCCATTGGTAAAGAAGAGCCTGCTGAAGGCGCTTTCCAATGTGCACCCGCGGCATCTGCTCGACAGGGGCTTGACCAGGAACCCTTCCTGACGAAGATCCGCGATGATGTCTTTAACAGTGATGTACCCGCAGTAGATGACTATAAAGAAAGCGACGACGACCATTGGTTCCATGTGAGCTGCCTCCCCATCGTTTGATGATGAGACGATAGCATGGGGTTGCGACAGAATAAGTCGCACTGCTCAAGGGGGCTCATAACGTCCTCTCGTTGACTCATAACCGCCCCTCTCAATTAAACTCCTCCCTTCTACCGGTCCCCCCTCCCCATGCGGGAGGGGGCTAGGGGGGGGTAGCGCCGCCAACGGAGTTGCAGATGGCGCCTTCCCCCCCACCCTGACCCTCCCCCTCGAGGGGGGAGGGGATCTAAATTGACGACGGTTCCCGTTTCCCCCTGCGGGGAGGGGACTCACGGGGCTTGGAAAGTCCGTGATCACGACGAGCTTCCATTTTCTGGCCGGCGCTCCCGGCGGGGAAGTGAATATATAAAGGAAGGTGCCAGATGTCGGACAAGAAGACGCAGAGGGTAAGGATAGCGGTTCAATGGGGCTTTCTCCTCTTCTCCCTCTATATCGGTGTGACGTTCTATCGTTTCGTGCTCCATTTCCGCAGTGGCGGTGCTACCCCCTTCGTGGCGCGCCCTGACGGCGTCGAGGCTTTTCTGCCTATCTCCGGCCTGCTGAGTCTGAAGGGGTGGCTTACCTCCGGGAGCATCAACACCATTCACCCGGCGGCGTTGATGATCTTCCTGGCCGTGCTGCTGGTGTCGCTGCTGCTGAAGAGGGCTTTCTGCTCCTGGATCTGCCCCGTTTCCACCATCACTGAACTCCTGTGGAAGACCGGGCAGCGGGTGATGGGGCGAAATTTCAGGGTCTGGCTCTGGCTCGACTGGTTGATGAGACCCATCAAGTACCTGCTGCTGGTTTTCTTCGTCTTTTCCATCGTGCTGCTGATGTCGCCGGAGAGCGTCAAGTCCTTCATCATCTCCGACTACAACAAGATGGCCGACGTAAAGCTCCTCGACTTCTTCCTGCATCTTTCCGGGACGCCGCTGGTCGTGGTGGGGACGTTCCTCCTTCTTTCCTTCTTTTTCCGCAACCCGTTCTGCCGCTTTCTCTGCCCGTATGGAGCCCTCCTCGGCGCCCTGTCGAGGTTTTCCCCGGTGAAGGTCGAGAGGCTGCAGAGTGCCTGCATCTCCTGCGGGAGCTGCAACAAGGCCTGCCCCTCGCATCTCGATGTCATGCACCAGGAAAGGGTCTGCTCTGAGGAGTGCATCGGGTGCCTGCGCTGCGTGAGCAGTTGCCCCAAGCCGGAGGCCCTGCAACTCAGGGTGAAGGGGGGAAAGGTGGTTCCAGGGGGCGTGTTCGCCGTCCTGGTGGTTGTTATCTTCGTCGGTGGCAGCCTCGTGGGAAGGATGACCGGGCACTGGCATACCTCCATCGACAAGGCGGAGTACCAGAGGCTCATTACCAACGGCGCTGATCATCCTGAGGCGGATTCGCCCCACTAGCTCCGGCATCGATATCCTTCCTGAGCCGCGTCCGCCCCCTCCGGGGGAGGGGATGTCGGACAAGGAGCCAAAGATCGGCAAAGAAGTGTGGCGGGATAAAAACAAAAAAAGGGGACGGCATTTCTGCCGTCCCCTTTTTCGTCTCTATGCTGACTGCCTAACCTTCTTCTTCCTCTCCCAGCGCGATGTCGCGATAGGCGCGGTCTTCTTCGAAGCGCTTGGTCTGAGCCTGCTGCTTCTCCAGGTCCGCCTTGCATTTAACGCAGTGGCGGGCGAAGGGAACGATCTTCAGCCTGCCCATCGGAATCTCCTCTTCACACTCCTCGCAAATACCGTACTCGCCTTCTTCCAGCCTAAGCAGTGCCTCGTCGATATTCTTGAGCTTTTCCCGCTCGCGGTCACCCAGCAGCAGGCCCAGCTCACGATCGCGCTCACTGGAAGCCTGGTCGTAGATGTCGCCGCTCGGCTCGTTGACAGCGACGTCCGATCCGGACTTCACCGTCTTGTTGATCTCTTTAAGCGTCTCCTCTTTCATTTTGAGGAGCATCGCTTTCATTTCATCGGGTTTTTCTGTCATATTAGAATCCACTCCTGTTTGTCGGTCCCTCAAAGCGACGCAATAATACAGCAATACGATGGCCTGTCAAGCTAAAAGCCTAGTCCACGATCTCCCCGATCAGGTCATAATCTGAGGAGTCTGTGATCCTCAATTGTACTATGTCACCGACGTTCGCGTTGCCTGCAGTGATATAGACCAGGCCGTCAACATCGGGTGCCTGTCTAGATGAACGTCCCTTCAGAAGGAGCTCGGTCTCCTCGCTATAACCTTCCACCAGTACTTCTTCGATGCTGTCAACAAGTGTCCTGTTGTGCTTGAAGGAAACCCTGGCCTGGGTGCGCATCAGCTTCTTGTGCCGCTCCCTCTTGATCCTCTCCGAGACCTGGTCCGGCATGTCGGCTGCCGGCGTTCCTTCCTCTCGGGAGTAGCAGAAGACACCCAGCCGGTCGAACCGCGTCTCCTCCACAAAGTGCAGCAGCTTCTTGAAATCATCGTTGGTCTCGCCGGGGAAACCGACGATGAGCGAAGTCCTGATGGCGATATCGGGGATTTCGCTCCTCAACTTGGCGATCAGGGTGCGGATCTCTTCCTCGCTGCTTCTGCGCCCCATCCGCTTCAGGATTGGGTCGCTGATGTGCTGTATCGGCAGGTCCAGATACTTGCAGACCTTCGGCTCGTTCTTCATCAGGGAAATCAGCGAATCCCTGACCCCGTCCGGGTAGGCGTACAGGAGCCTGATCCACTTCAGACCCTCCATCTTGGCCAGCTCCGTGATAAGGAACTCCAGGGTCGGCTGGTCCGGGAGATCCCTGCCGTAGGCGGTGATGTCCTGCGCGATCAGGTTGAGCTCCTTCACCCCTCCCGCCACCAGTTGCTGCGCCTCAGCCAGCAGCGTGGCCAGCGGCCTGGAGCGCAAGGCCCCGCGCAGCGACGGTATCACGCAGTAGGCGCAGTTGTTGGAGCACCCCTCGGCTATCTTGAGGTACGCCGTGTAGTGCGGGGATGACTGCAGGCGGGGAACCTCGTCGTTGTAGACGAAGTTGGGGTCGCCGGTATAGCAGAGCTGCTCGGAGGTGGTTTTCTTCTCGGCGACGATCTCGGCGATGCGGGGGTAGTCCCCGGTGCCGATGAAGATGTCGACCTCGGGGAGCTCCTTGACGAGCTCTTCCTGGTAGCGCTGCGGGAGGCAACCGGTCACGATCAGCAGCTTGCAGCGGGCGTCGTGCTTGCGGTCGGCCAGGTCGAGGATGGTGTCGATGCTCTCCTGCTTGGCCTCCTTGATGAAGGAGCAGGTGTTGACGATGATGATGTCGGCCTGCGTCTCGTCGGTGGTCACTTCGTACTCTTCCTTCGACAAGTAACCGAGCATCACCTCGGCGTCCACCAGGTTCTTGGGGCAGCCAAGGCTTACCAGGCTGACCTTTTCCTTAATTTTCTTGCTCAAAAAATACCCCTTTTATCTGAATACCCTCCCTTGCGGAAGGAGAACTTACCTTAAAACGCTGCCTCCACCTCTACGTCTGCTCCACTCCCCCCTTGAGGCGCCATTCGCGTCTCCGTTGGCAGCTTCCCCCACCCACAGCCCCCCTCCCGCAAGGGGCGGGGAACTGATGGTACGGGTAGAAGAGGCAGGAGCCGATCTTTAGCTTCTGAAGTTCACGAACTGCATGTCGATGTCGAGATCCTTCGCCTTCAGGAGCCGGATGACTTCCTGCAGGTCGTCGATGTTCTTTCCGGTGACCCGGACCTGGTCCTCCTGGATCTGACTCTGGACCTTGAGCTTGCTCTCCTTGATGACTGCCCCGATCTCCTTGGCCTTCTCCTTGGGGATCCCGACCTGCAGGGTGATGATCTGGCGCACCATCGAACCCGACGCCTCCTCGATCTTTCCGTACTGCAGCGCCTTGGGAGAGATGTTCCGCTTCACGAACTTCGACTGGAGGATGTCGATGATGGCCTTCAGTTTGAAGTCGTCGTCGGCCAGCACCTTGATGGAATCCTTCTCCAGGGTCACCTCGCTCTTGGTCCCCTTGAAGTCGTAGCGCTGGCTGATCTCCTTCACGGTCTGGTTGATGGCGTTGTCAACCTCCTGCATGTCCACTTTGGAAACGATGTCGAATGACGGCATGGTAAAACCTCCTGAGGAAGAATTAAGTGACGGGCGACTCTTATCTGTTCTTGACCACCTCGACGCCGGCCGGAATCTTGAAGTTGAATTTGCTGCTATCGACACCCCGGTTGGTCTTGACGTTGTTGTAGTCGATCCTGGTGCTGTTTCCCGCCTGATCGAAAACGGTCGAGGAGACGATGGGGAAGGGCGTGCCGGGTTCCCCGGTGGATACGAACTGCTCGACCGCCGAGGCCTCCACCACCAGTTGGAGCCTGGACATGGCCGGGCTCTTTTTCTTCGGAGTCAGCTCGAGGACGAAATTTCCCTTCTTGTCACGCGGCTCCGGGGCGAAGGAGATCTCGAAATCCCTGGAGACGTGTCCCATGCCGGCCAGGTAGTTGAGGCCGATGCCGCCCCCCTCCTGGAAAAGCTGGGCCACATCCATCACCATCACCTGCTTCTGGTCGGGGAGATAATACCAGACCTTCTTGCCGTTGGAGATGATCTGCTGTTTGGGCTTGGAGTAGTTGAAGCGGAACATGGCATCCTTGCCGGCGCCCTTCTTGATGAAGAGCTCTCCGCCACCCTTCTCCTCGCGTTTCATGGCCTTGATGGTGCTTCTCTGGCTGAAGTCGGCCCTCAGGTCGTTCAGCGTGGTGTACCCCTGCTCCAGGGTGCGGACCACCTGCGACAGTTCCGCTCCGAAGCAGACGGTGGCGCCCGCGGCGATCAACAGCAGGGAAAGTAGTAAATGCTTCGCGAGTCTCATGATATACCTCCGGAAACTTGTGAAGGCGAGCTTCCCGGCGTCGCCTTCATCTGCTGTCATCTCAACCGCAGGAGCTGGATCCGCCCGGTTCCAAGGTCCAGACTGGTGGCGGCTCAGTATGACCGGGCATTTTGCCATACAACCCGCCGTGGTGCAACCCGTTTATCATTAGCAAGGAGCCTGGGGCGGAAGGGGCGACTCCGGCTCCCCATGCCTGCCCGGAAAGGTGCCTTGCTCATGGGAAGAGGAGGTCGGGGGCCGGGAAGGAGATGATGAGGATCTGGCATGGAGTCGCTGACAGAAAGGGAGGATGTAGAGGGGGAGTGATGACTCGACGGGGATAGGCGGGGCGGGAGCCTCCCGGCACTTTCACTTTCCCGCCAGCGCCGCCACCATGGCCTCCAGCGATTCGGGAGCCGGAACCAGGAAAACGCTCCCGCAGCAGGGGGCTTCACCGATTGAGAAGACGGTATCGATCATGAGGAGGGAGTCGTGGTGGTTCGGCCCTTCAAGGACCTCCGTCAGCACCTTCCCGGCCTCTCCCGAGATCAAGGTCGGGACCGAGGGGAGGAGCGTCATTTTGAGCAGTAAGCCCAACGCGTTGAGGCAGGCGGAGGCTATGATGTTGCCGACCTCCATCAGCGTCGAGATCTCGAGCTCGTCCAGCGGCAGCTCGGAGGACTTGTGGGACCCCAGCAGCAGCTCGACTATGCGGCGGGCGTTGGACTCCTTCAGCAGGATGAGAATGCTGCCGCGGATATTGCCGAGGATATGAAGCCGAAGGGCTCTCACCTGCTCGGTGTCGAGCAACCCGGAGGCACCCGGGCGGTCGAGCACCTGCAGGCGCGGCGCCTCGATGTTGACACCCTTGCCCATGAGCTGGGAGAGCGCAGTGGCGGCGTGGCCCATGCCGATGTTGCAAGCTTCGGTGAGTGCGTCGAGTTCGGCTGCCTCGAAAACGGGAATCATGTAAGGCCTCCTTTTACAGCAGATCGGCGAGGTCGAGGATGGTGATGACCTCGCCGTCGCCCAGGGTCGCCCCCCCGGCGAGCCCGGAGAGCTTCGACAGCGGCCTCCCCAAGGGCTTCACGAAGAGCTCGTGCTGTCCCAGCAGGCGGTCCACTACCAGGCCGATGCGACGCCCTTTGGTCTCGGTGACGAAGAGCGGCACGATCCCCCCCGGGAAGCGCCCCAGCGGCAATCCGAGGACGCGGTTGAGACTGACCATCTGGACCGGTTCCTCGTCCAGGTAGAAGACCTGCCGCTTCCCGACCGTCTCCACCTGGTCGCGCCTTAGCTCCACCGTGCGGTGGACGGCGGTCACCGGCACCCCCACCGTGAGTGGGCCGCACCTAACCACCAGGGCGTGAATGATGGCTATGGTCATGGGGAGCCTGAGGGTGAAGCTGCTCCCCACGCCGGGTTCGGAGTCGATGGAGAGGGTGCCGCCCAGCTTCTGCACCGAGGCGTTGACCGCGTCCATGCCGACTCCGCGTCCGGAGACTTCGGTGACCTCCTTGGCGGTGGAGAAGCCGGGGAGGCAGGAGAGCATCAGGGCCTGGCGAGGCGAGAGCCGTTCGGCCTCTTCGGCTGAGATCAGCCTCTTTTTCAGGGCCGCGTCGATCATCCGCTGCGGCTCCATCCCGCGCCCGTCGTCGCTCACCCTGACCAGCACGCGGTCGCGGTCCCGGGAGACCGAGAGCTTCACCGTCCCGCGGGCCGGTTTTCCCGCCGCCACCCGCTCGTTGCCGGTCTCCAGGCCGTGGTCGACCGCGTTTCTCAGGATGTGGTTCAGGGGGTCGATCAGCTGCTCCAGTATTCCGCGGTCCAGCCCGATCTCCCGCCCCTCGAGCTCGAAATGGAGCTCCTTCCCGCTCTTTTTGGCCAGCGAGCGGACGGAGCGCTGGAACCTGTCGCAGATCATCTCGAAGGGCATCAGGCGCACCTTCATGACCTCGTCGTGCAGGGAGCGCAGAAGCCTCGCCGACTCGGAGATGGCGTCGTTCAGCTGGGGGGAGTTCAGCTCCCGGCTCACGTTCAGCAGGCGGTGCTTGTTGGTCACCAGCTCCCCGGTCAGGTTGACCAGATGATCCAGCAACTCGGTCCTCACCCGAACGGTGATGACCTCCCCTGCCGGCTCC
>NZ_JBXKJL010000446.1:0-4672 GCF_056994735.1 Geomonas sp. | reverse complement strand
CGCCGGTAGCGCTCCTCGCTCTCGCGCAGGGCCTTTTGCGTCAGTTTGTGCTGGGTGATATCGATATTGATGCCGAAGGAGCCAAGGGTGCGCTGCTGGGAGTCACGGATCGGCGCGACCACCTCCCGAACGATGCGCTCTTTGCCCTGGAACTCGAAGACAAAGTCGCGGTCCATGGTTTCACCGGCAAGGGCACGCCTGTTGTTGTCCATCCAGATCGGGATGTAGCGCTCGAAGTCGGTCCCTTCCGCGAACTCCGCGACCGTCTTTCCTACGGCATCGCCCCACAACCGCGTGCTTTTCATGTTGAGCATGGTGTAGCGCCCTTCCAGGTCCAGGGCGAAGAAGTCAAAGGGAACGCTGTCGATGATGGCCTTCAGCAGAGCTTCGTTTTCGACCCGTTTCTGTTCCTGCCGCTTCAACTCCGTTATGTCCCGCACGAACATCACCACATACGGTAGACCGGGGAGGGAAAGAAGGCGGGCCTCCACCGGGAATACCCTCCCCTCCCGAAGGCAGTGCCTCGATTCCAGGCGGCCGTGCCCCTGCTCCATTACGACGGCCAGGTTAACCGCCGCCGTCTCCCTGGTCTCCTCGCTCTCCAGGTCCGGAACCGAAAGGGCCAGGAAATCGTCTCTGCCGTACCCGTAGGCTGCCAGGCAGACGTCGTTGGCGTCGACTATCTTCCCTGCCCGATCGATGAGCATGAACGGGTCGGTGGAATGCTCCGCGATCCTCCTGAAGCTTTGGGTGGCGGCGGCAAGGTCGGACGCGCCAGTTCTCAGGTCGGTGACATCGTGGATTGTACAGATCGAACGCACATGTCCGGAAACGGCAATCTCGACCACCCTGAGGCGGCCATCCTTGCAGTTGATGGAGAAATCACGGGGAGCGGGAGGATGGACGTCGGGGCGGCATCGAAGAAAGTTTTCGGCATCCTCTGCGGCGCTCCCGAAGAGCAGGGGAAAGAATGTGGCAGAATTTGAAAGTTCCGTTCTCTCATAGCCGGTGAGGGCTGCGGCTGCGCCATTGCAATGGATGCTTTCGTTATCGAGCAGAAATGCCGAAACCGGCAACGCATCAAGAACAGTCAAGATCGCTTGCCTGTCCAGGTCGTCAAATGACAGTGCCACCTTCTTCGTCGCTGTATGAAACAAGACGATCCTCCGCAGATATGTCGTTCCAGCCCCCGCCATCCTTATCAACTGCTAATGGATACTTGACTACCACGGCAAATTCAACAAAAAAGAGGCCAAATGCCTCTTTTCGTGCCTTACCACATCCCCGCCCCTCTCCTCCGGCACCCTTCGTAGAGCAGCCGGACAGGGTCCGTGGTCGTCATGAAGTGTGCAGGAGATGGCCTCGGCCGTGACCGACTCAGCGTGTAGAGGCCCGAAGGCGCCGCGTTGACAGTGACTTATCTCTATATATCCTTAAGCTATCACCGGATATGGGGAGAAAGGTCATGAGATCGATACGGTCGGCGCAGCTTCTATCCTGCAAACTCCTGATCCTCACACTACTCACTGGATCTGCCGCCTTCGGTAAAGGAGAAGCGAGTGTGGACACCGCGACCTTGCAGCAGTTACAGGACGATTACTACCAGGCGGAGTTGCAGGTCGCGGCGACCCAGGATGCTCTGACTGAGCTCACCATCTCGCCGACCTGCGATCTGCAACAAGCCTTCGGCGTTTTCGCTGACAATGTGAACAGGATGAATGAATACGGAAAGCCCCTGCTGGTTCACGCGGACATGATGCGCTACGGAGCCTCGTACCTCGTCGAGTCCCGACAGACCACGACAGCGTGCCCGCTCCCGGGACAGAAAGGAGCAGCGAACCAGAGGACGGTGGAGCTTGGTGAGTATTTCGATGACATCTCGGAACAGGCCTGGGAGGTGAAGAGGGCCTATCGGGAGTACGAGTTCGACCTGGACCAGATCAGGAATTCCCTCTCCGAAAATGTCACCTCGGTGGCGGTGGATACCTTGAACCAGATAATAAGGAAGGCGGAGGTGGATAGCGACAGCCTGCAGGACGCGCTGGTGCGGGTTCAGGATGCGGTCGCCGCGGCCAAGGCAAAGAGCCCGGCGTCGCAACCGGAACAGCAACCGACGGCTCAACCTGCGCCACAACCCAGGCAACCGGCGCGGAGATAAAGGCACTCCCCCCACCCCCTTGCCCCTCAAGGGGAGGGGGAGCCACACGCTGAGTCCATCAACGGTAAGGGTTGTCCGCTCCCTGCCACGCATCCTGCCCGGCATCTTTCCCCGGCTTTTCCCCTTCAGGTTTCACCACCACCTTCGGCTCTTCTTCCCGCACCTCGACAGCCTCTTCCTTCAGGGGCGTCTTGTCCTTCACCGCGAAGACCTCGATGCCGGATTTCCCTTCCAGCGGGCAGACGTTTTCACAGATGCCGCAGCCGTTGCACAGTTCATCCACTACATAGGGCCTCTGCAGCTCAATGATATTGCCGTGAAGGTCCCTCTCCTCCACGACTTCCGACCGGATGGCCTTTTCCGGGAAGGGACAGTGCTCCTCGCAGACGATGCAGTTGGTCTTCTTGGCGTAGGGGAGGCAGTGATTCCTGTCGAAGACCGCCTTCCCGATCACCGCCCGCCGTTTCCGCTCGATCGGCAGGTTCGGGATGGCGGCGGTGGGACAGACCTGTCCGCACAGGTTGCAGTTGTACTCGCAATAGCCCAGCCGCGGTGTAAGCACGGGGGTGAAGACGCCCTCTATGCCACCTTGCGATACGGCGGGATAAAGACCGCCGGTCAGGCAGACCTTCATGCACTCGCCGCAACGGACGCATTTCTTCAGGAACTCGTCCTCGGAGCCGACGCCGGGAGGCCTGAGCAGGCGGGCCTGGGCCTCGGGACGGCGGAAGCGGAAGGAGCCGGCAAGGAAGAATCCACTCACCAGCCCGCCCAGGAGCACCCGACGCCCGGGCAGGAAGTTGGTCCCCACGTGGCGGTTCCCCCACCCGCCGGCCCACCCGATCCGCTTGTGGCGGCAGCCCTGCAGGCATTTCATGCACATGATGCAGGAGTCGCCCTGCAGGATCTCCTCCTCGAAGGTGGTGGGACAGACCGATCCGCAGGCCCGGCAGTCAGGGCAAAGGGTGGCGGGATTCCGCCTGAAAAGGGAGAAGCGGCTGAAAAGTCCCAGCAGGGTACCGAGCGGGCAGAGGTTCCGGCACCAGTTGCGCGTCTCGTAGCGCTCGATGAAGATGATGGCGACGAACATCAAGGCGGAGAGAAAAGCCAGCGGGTAGAAGGTTTCCCGGAAAGGCAGCAGGTAGTCACGCAACAGGCCGTACCCGGGCGCCAGATAGTCGCGACGGTCGCCGAGGAGCCGGTAGAGCCCGACCCAGGTCGTGCGCGCGGCATCGCCGATGATGGGGTAGAGGAAGAAGCTGAGGGCGCGGACCAGGATGGCGATGGGATCGAGGATTCCGGAGAGGTTGATGCGGAAAAAAGCGGCCGAGATAAGGGGCAGTAGCAGCCAATACTTGAGGTTTCCCTTGAGGAAACGGAGCGGCCCGGTTTTCTTTATCCTCCCCGTGACCAGGTCGAGGACGGTGCCGAGCGGGCAGATCCAGCCGCAGAAGAAACGGCCGAAAACCAGCGTGAAGAGCAGGGTCAGGACGGCCGGGAAAAGGAGCCAGGTGAAGGAGCGCGCGGCGGCCAGGTAGCTGACCAGCACCAGCGGGTCCATGCGGAAAAAGCTGTTGATGGCGGCTGAGATCCGGTCGGAGCCGCGGTACTCGGTCTGCACGAACAGCAGGAGGAAAACGAGCAGAAAGAGCAGCTGGAAAATTCTTGCCGTGGTCAACTTCTTCAACGCCTGCTCCCCGTGGCTCTAGGCCTTCAGTATCCGCACCTTCTTCAGGTTGATCTCTCCGAGCCCCCGCCTGTGGGCCGCGACGGTCACGGAGATATCCTCCGGGCGGTGGCCGAAGAGGGTCGTGGCGTAGGCGTCCACGGCGACGATATCCGTGGAGGCGATGACCTTGTTGAGGACCTTGACGTCGCGAAGGTTCCCGCCCTGGGGACCGTGGGCCGTCAATATCCTGGTGGCGTCGATCACCACGAGATGGCTCTTCACGAAGCTGTTGACGTCGGCCAGGGCCTCGTCGATGTTCTTGTGGATGGCGCCGCGGTTCCCGCCCATCACCCCCATGACGTTCTTCAGCCCCAGGGTGACCTTGGTCAGGCCATGGTGCTTCGCGACCGGGACGTTGATGAAGACGTCAGCCTTCAGCACCTCGTCGTAGAGCTCCCACTCGCTTAGCGCCTTCCCTTTCAACGCCACCTTTTTGAAGCGTTCATCCTCGATGTACTTCAGCTCGACGTTCTTCATCCCCTTGAGCGCCGCCATGATGCCGCTGTTGACGTAGCAGCGCCGCTGGTCGTTGCAGGGGCGATCGAATACCTTGACCTTTCTGGCCCCCGCCTTCAGCGCCTCCTCCACCACCGCCCGCACCACGACAGGGTTGGTATTGGCCGCCTGGTCCGCGTTTCTGTCCCAGCCGATATTGGGCTTCACCACCACCACGTCGCCGCTCTTGACGAACCGCTTCATCCCGCCCAAGGCCGCGATGGCATTACGAGTGACCTGGGCGTGATCCCTCCCCTCGGCAACCGCCACCACCGGGTCCGTCGCGGCTG
>NZ_JBXKJL010000445.1:0-1348 GCF_056994735.1 Geomonas sp. | reverse complement strand
CATTGTACTTTCTTTATCTGCTGTTTCAATATCAGCATGATTACTACCCCCTGTTCTAACCCCTGTAAAATAATTGCCTGTATAATAATCTACTACAACGAAATCTTCATTGTTTCCCCTTAATATTATATTTGCTTCTTCCCATTCTACAACCCTAGCCTTATCAACTAGGGTTTCTATCTGTGATTTATCAATTTGATAATTGCCATTTGCATTTATTTCTGAAACACTTGAGAAGCTTAATATAAGCCCTATTATTATACTTATGAATAAATACCCAAGTCTTAATGTGAAACCCCTAAGAAGTCCTTTTAAATTCATATTTTACCCCCTATAAGTTATTTAATTCTCTTTCTAATTCTCTTAATATGGCTTCTTTTTCTTTTTTGAAGTATTCCCATTCCTCCTTTTCTCGTTTATAGTATTCGTATTCTTTGATAGATTCATCAACTTTTCTTTCGCATATTTTTATATCATGTTCTAATTCTTTTATTCTATCTTCAATTCTTTCCTTAGTCATAACAAGCCCTCCTATTTTTAGATAGCCATTAGTATTATGAATAAAAAGAATACTAAGCCTATATATTTATTAGTTTCAAATCCCATTGATCGTAATATAATCATTGCTATTAGTAGAAATATTGTAACTTCTACAGTAGTGCCTTTTAGTAAATCGACTATTGCTGAAGGGTGGGAAATCCACCAAGCAAAGCCATCTAATACTTTTACAATGTTTTGTGTGCTTTCCCATATGCTCTTTGAAGTCCCTACAACGTTTTCTACAACGTCCTTTGCTTCTGTTAAACTCATGTATGGCTTAATCATATAAACACCCCCTAGAAGCTACTGAACAACTCTGCTATTAATTTAATTAAGAAAGGCATTGCGTTTACAACAGCACCTATCGTCAAGTAATTCATAGCTGTTTTAATTGCTTCATGTGGCGATCCACTTCTTACATTTCTTGTTATATCTACCATTCCACCTAGTGTTATAGTTACATTACAAGTTACCATTATTATTTTTGCCAACATATCCCCTATATGTGATATTTTAGCTGTAGCAACTTCTACATTTCCATATGTCATTGCTTCAACAACTACTTCTTGACTTCCAAAGAATAAAAATACAGCTATTATAAATACTAATTGCGAATATGCCTTTTTATTTCTTCTTATATGACCGATAGCCTTATCAATTATTTTCATGTCCTCGCTAGTGTAAGCCATGAATTCAGATACAGTAAAAGTTTTTTTATTAAACATAGTATATTCCCCCTTATATTTGTTAATAATATTTTTAAATCCAATTAGAAAGGAAGTGATCTTATGACACCTCTATTCTTCAT
>NZ_JBXKJL010000444.1:0-16715 GCF_056994735.1 Geomonas sp. | reverse complement strand
TTCGACCCAGACGGCTCCTTCGTGGACCTCCATGATGCCCTTCACGATCGATAACCCCAGCCCCGATCCCTTGGACATGAAGGCGGTGTCGCCGGAGGTGTGATGCTCTATGTCCCCTACCCCATAGAACTTTTCGAAGATCCTCACCCGCTCGTCTACCGGTATTCCTATCCCCGTGTCCTTCACCTGCAACAGGTAGTATAGCCTGCCCGCTGCCAGGCCGTTGGGGAAGTTGTGATAGAACGGCCGCACTGCCGGGGCCAGCGCCTTCAGCTGCGGCCGCTTCAGCTGCCGCCCGGTGATGGATATCCCGCCGCCGTCAGGCGTAAATTTTATCGCATTCTCCAGGAGGTTTTTGATAGCCATCAGTGCGAACCCCTCGTCGACCGGAACGGAGGTCTCGTCCCCTCCCACCTCGACGGTGATGCTGCGCTCGGAAAGCGGCAACATGAAAAGGTCGTGGGCCTCCCGGCAAAGCCGGATCAGGTTGACCGGCTTCTTCTGCGGGAGCGTCCCCTGGGTCTCGATCCGGGAAATGGAAAGGAGATCCTCAACCAGATTCCTCAGCTGGGCCGCCCCCTCGTACACGGAACTCAATATGTTCTGCTGCACCGGATTGGTTTCCAGACCCGAATATTTGAGGAGGAATTCGACTCCTCCCAGTATCGAGGTGATCGGGGTCTTCAGTTCGTGGGAGGCAATGCCGATGAAGTTGTTCTTCGCGGTGTTGAGGCGACCGAGCTCGATGTTGGCCCGCTTTACCTGCTGCAGGTTGGCTTTCAGCTCTTCCTTGCTGCGGAAGAGTTCCTCAGCCTTCTCCTTCATCTGGTCGTAGAGGTTGTAGTTCTCGATCAGCACTGCCAGCTGGCCCGCGATCGAGGATAGCAGAAAGACCTCGCGCTCATTATACCCTCGCTCCGAGCGGCTCCCGACGGTCATCACCCCCATGACCTCCTGCCCGATCTTCAGCGGAACCGAGCACCAGGACTGAATCCCCATCCTGGCAGCCGCTTTCCTGGCCTTGGCGGTGAGGCTTTCGGCGTCCCTATCTCCCATAAAGGGACGGCCGGAAAGGGCCAACGAGCACCACTCGCTCTCCTCGGGAGGGGAAGCCATCTCCTTCTCGAAAGAGGGGGTGAGGCCGAGAGAGGCCCTCAGCTTCAGCCTTCCATGCTCGAAGAGATGGATGAAGGAGAATTCCATCTGCAGCATGTTATGGAGCTGGAAGAGGAGGTCCCCCATGACCTTCTCCAGCCCATGGGTGTACTGCAGACGGAAGGCCACGGCGTACAGGGTCAGGAGCTCGCGATCGCTGGTCCTCTTCTCCTCCTCGGCTTCGCGGCGCTTGGTGATGTCCTTGATGATGAAGACCAACCCGCTGCGGTCCTTATTGAAACGCATCGGATAGCTCGCCACGTTGAACCACCCTTTGAGGTTGGGAAAGCGGATGTCCTCGTCCATCTCGCTCTGCATGCCGTGCACGAAACGGAAGACCTTTCCCTCGGGCTCGCCGTCACCAAAGAAGATCTCGTCTATCCTCCTGCCGATCACGGCGCCGTAGCCGCCGAAGTAATCGCTGACCCTGCCGTTGCAGCGCTCGATCGTGCCGTCGACATCGGTGATGAAGATCAGATCGGAGACCGCATCGAAGACGGCCTCCCATTCGGCCTTGCCCCGCGACACCGCCTCCTGGGTACGACGGTGGGTTCTCCGCTCCGCGGCCTCGCGCAACTCCCTTTCGACCACGGCGGCAAGGCGGGCCAGCTTCCCCTTCATGAGGTAGTCGTGAGCCCCCGACTTCATGGCGGCGACCGCGAGGTCCTCGCCTATCTTTCCTGAAACGATGATGAAGGGGATATCCTGCCCCGTTTCATGGAGCAGCTGGAGGGCGCCGGGGGCGTCGAAGGAGGGCATGTTATAGTCGGAGAGGATGACGTCCCACTGCTCGGAGTGGAGCGCTTCGCGCATGTCAGTGGCCGTCTCCACCCTCCGGTGGATCGGTTGGTAGCCGCCGGCCGCCAGCTCGCGAAGAAGGAGCAGGCTGTCTTCCTCGGAATCTTCTACCACCAGGACTTTGAGCTCTTTCGGCATGGGCTACCCCATCAATCAAAGACGGTTAACAGGGATGGACAGGATGAAGGGGATAAGAGGCTGAAAGACTAGGGCAATCCCCCCGGCCCCCCTTTGTCAAGGGGGGAGAGTCAGGCGTTAGACAAGGAGAGGAGAGGGCGGGGACGATCGATTGCAGTGGTCCGGTTTCCATCCCCTGCATCATGTTCATCCCTTTGAAATGCCTTTCGCTTTCCGCTTCCAGGTCTAGATGGTGAAGTAGAAGGTGGCTCCCTCGCCGGGGACGCTTTCGGCCCAGATGCGGCCGCCGTGCCTCGCCACTATCCGCTGGGCGATGGCCAGCCCCACTCCGCTTCCTTCGAACTCGTCGGCCCGGTGCAGCCTGTGGAAGATGGAGAAGAGCTTCTCCGCATACTCCATGTCGAAGCCGGCCCCGTTGTCCCGGACCCAATAGACCTTCTCCCCGTCCGCCTCCCGGACCCCGAACTCTATCACCGCCCCGGAGGTCTTCGAGGTGAACTTCCAGGCGTTGCCGATCAGGATCTCCAGCAGCTGCCGGGCCAGCTTCGGATCCGCCACGGCGCTGACCCCTTCCTCGACCCTGTACTCCACCTGCCGTTGCGGGTTCCGGTGCCTCAATTCCAGCAGGATCACCTGCGCCGTCACGCTCAGGTTGACGTTCTGCCGGTCGAGCTCGGTCCTGGCCACCCGCGCCAGCAGCCCCATGGCATCCAGCAGCTGCGCCATCTTCCCCGCCGCCTGGCTGATCCGCGACAGGTACTCATGGGCCTGGTGATCGAGCGTCTCGCTGTAGTCGTCGAGGACCGCACGGCTGAAACCGTCGATGTGCCTAAGTGGTGCCCTGAGATCATGGGAGACGGAGTAACAGAAAGTCTCCAGCTCCCGCTGGGCGGCCCGCAACTGGGCGTCCCGCTCGGACACCAGCCGCTCCAGCTCGGCCTCCCGCCCGCACCCTGTTCCCTTCTCGCGGACCAGCACCAGGTGAGCATCCTCTCCCTCGAACGCCACCGGCTGCAAGGTCAGCTCCACATCCAGCCGGGAGCCGTCCTTTTTCCGGTGGGTCACCCCGGTGACCACGCCAGCCGGAGCGCTGTCGCTGTCGTCGGCGGCCAGCTGCCGCAGGGAGCGGTCCAGGAACTCCTCCTTGCCGTAGCCATAGAGCCGCAAGGCGGCCCGGTTCACTGCCAGGAACCTCCCGGTCCCACTGTGAGCTACCCACATCGGCTGCGGGTTGGCCTCGAAGAGCTCGCGATAGCCTCCCCCTCTTTGACTGTGTGCCACTTTCGCCCCCCTGTTACCGGTTTGGACTAAAACAGTTACGGCACCACCTTGCTGCGGGATCGCTTCAGTTACCTCAGTCCCCTTCTTCTTCCGGGAGGGCGGGGAGGAGGACGGTAAAGGTACTTCCCGCTCCCAGCTTGCTCTCGGCCCAGATGTATCCGCCGTGTGCGTCTATCGCCTTCCTGCAGAAGGCCAATCCGAGCCCGGTCCCCCGGGTTTTCCCCAGCCGCCTGTTCCTGGCCTGGACGAATCGGTCGAAGATGGTGGCCAGCGACTCCTGGGGGATCCCCACCCCGGTATCGCGCACCCGCATCTTGACGAAGGGTCCTTCCTGCGGGAGTTCGCGCACCGGATAGCTTTGCGCCGGGATCTGCTTTTTTTCCTCGGCGAGGTCCCGGACCAGGGCGAGCGACACCTCGATCTCCCCTCCTTCGGGGGTGAACTTCACCGCGTTGGAGAGGAGGTTCCCCAGGACCCGGTTGAAGGTCGTGCGGTCCAGCGACACCCAGGGGAGGTCCTGCTGCAGCGAGGTGTAGAGCCTGATCCCGCCGCGCCTGGCAACGGTCTGGAGTTTCGAGACGCTGCGGGCGATCAGCGAGGCCAGGTCCTCCTCCCGGAAATAGAGCCGCATCTTGCCGGCCTCGAACTTGTGGATGCCGAGGAGGGTGTCGATCATCTCCACCATCTCCTCGCAGCTCTCCACCGCGGCATTGAGGTACTCGCACTGCTCCTCGTTGACCGGGCCAAGCTTTGCCTCCCGGACCAGGTCGATGGAGCCCACCACCGCGGTGATCGGGGACTTGAGGTCGTGGGAGAGCATGCTGACGAAGTCTTCCTTCTCCTGCTCCAGCTTCTTCAGCGTCGAGATGTCACGGATGATCTCGACGCTGCCGACCAGTTCTCCCGCGCTGTTGACAAGGGGCGCGGCGCTGGAAAGTACCGGTATGTCCTCGGTCCCCGCCAGCATGGTATAGGCCACGTCCAGCGAGGGCTCTCCGGTGCGCAGCACGGTCCGGCTCGGGAGCTCGCCACCTGCCACCTCGGCCTTCAGCACGTCCTCGAGGATCATCCCTTCCAGTCTGCACCCTCCGGCGCAGAGGACCTTGGAGGCCTGCCTGCTGGCGGTGATGATGCGCCCCCCGGTGTCGACCGCCAGCAGCAGGTCGGCCATCCCCTGCAGCACCGCCTCCATCTTGCGCCGCTCCTCGTCCAACTGGCGGGAGAGGCGGGCGTTCTCCTTGCGGGTCCTGTCCTGCTCGATGGCACGCTTGACCTTCTGCAGCATGTCCTCGGTCTCGAAGGGCTTGGATATGTAGTCGAGCGCCCCCTTCTTCATGGCGTCGACGGCGATGTCCTCGCTGCCGTGGGCGGTCATCATCACCACCGGGGTCTTTTCTCCCCCGATCCTGCCGAGGACCTCCAGCCCGTCCATGCGGGGCATCTTGATGTCGAGGAGGATGAGGGAGAACTCCTCGCGGCCGAGGATCTCCAGGGCCTCGACCCCGTCCCGGGCCCGCACCGTCCGGTAACCGGAATCCTCCAGGGTCAGCTTCAGGATGAGAGCTATATCGGGCTCGTCATCCACAATCAGAATCTTGTCATTTTCCATCTCTCTCCCCCATGACAGGTACGGTGAAGCTGAAGGTATTGCCACACTCCTTGGCTGCGGTATAGAAGATCCGCCCGTGGTGGCGATCGATAATCTCCTTGCAGATGGCGAGGCCCAAACCTGTCCCCCCCGCCTTGCCGTGCTCCGGTCCTTCTATCTGCTGGAACTTCTTGAAAAGCTTGTCGCGATCCGCGCTGCTGATGACCCTGCCGCGGTCGGCCACCGAGACCACCACGTAGTTCCCTTCCTGTTCCGCGCTGACCATGACCACCTTCCCCTCCGGTGAGAACTTTACCGCATTGGAGAGAAGATTGGTGATCACCTGGATCAGACGGTCGCTGTCGCCGTAGACCTGCGGCAGGTGCTGCCCCACGCTGTTGACGATGGTGATCTCCCGCCCCATGGCGTAGGACTTGATCTCCTCGACGGCATAGACGGCCACCTCGCCTATGGAGACCGGTTTGAACTTGAACCCCATCCCCCCCGACTCGATCCCGGAGATGTCCAGGATGTCCCCGATCAGCCTGATCAGCCGCTGGGTATTGCGGAAGCAGACGGTCAAAAGCTGCCGCTCGGTGTCGGTCAGCCACTTCCCCCGGTTCAGGAGGAGCTGCAGCGATCCCTTCATGGAGGTGAGCGGCGTCTTCAACTCGTGCGACACCGTCGAGATGAACTCGGTCTTCATCCGGTCCACCTGCTCCTCCATGGTCACGTCCCTCATGGAAAGGACGATCCCGGCGAACTCGCCGGTCTCATCCTTGAGGGAGGAGAGATAGACCTTGAACCTCTTGCCGTGGACGCTGAAGTCTTCCTTGGCGCCGGCCGCCAGCCCCGGCTGCCCCAGATCGCGGATGCGGTCGATCAGAGCCGTGAATCCCGCCATCTCGCAGACCCGCTCCATCGGCTGCCCGATGACCCGGTGCGGGACCAGTTCGAACATCTGCTGGGCGGCGGGGTTGAAGAGGACCACGCTGTTGTCGCGGTCGCTGACCACCACCCCTTCGGCCATGCTGGTCAGCACCGCCTCCAGCCTTCCCATCTCCATGGTCAGGGCCGAGGTCCGCTCGGCGACCTTCTTCTCCAGCTGCTCGTTCAGCTCCTGCAGGTCCTCGGTCTTGCGGGTGATGATCCGGTCCCGCTCCTTCAGGGCCCCCGCCATGGTGTTGAAGGAGGAGGCAAGGATTCCTACCTCGTCGTCGTGGTTTTCCTCCACCCGCTGGTTGAGGTCCCCCTCCTCGATCCTGCGGGCGCTGGCGGCAAGCTGGCGCAAGGGCCCGGTGAGCTTTCTGGAAGCGAGGAAAGCCATGGCGAAGGAGCAGAAGATGCCGAGGAAGGCCGAGGCGATGATGTTGTCGAGGTTCTCGCGCCTGATCTTCTTGAACCTTTCGGTGGAGACCGCCACCGACAGCGATCCGACGAATTCCCCCCTGCTGTTCATGAGGGGGTCGATCACGGTCTCGTACATCGCGGAGTCTATCTCGGCCTGGCCTCGATATACCTCACCCCTCGCCAGTGTGTCCAGCACCCGGGAGGAGAGGTGGTAGGAGCCGGCAAGGGTTTCGGCGCGGCTGCTGGCAATCCTGACGTCGTGCTGGGTGATGGTGAGCTCCACGTCGCTGCCGAAGACGTCCTTCAACTGGCTCGGCAGGTTCGGGTGCTGGTTCATGATATCGGCGGTCAGCATGCACCCCAGCACCTCGCCGTCGGGCCCGATCACCGGGATCACCACCATGACCACCAGGGCTTCGCCGTCACCGCCCTTGGAGCAGTATTTGGAGAAGCCGCACTGGCAGAGGAACTTCCCGGAGACGATCTCGGTCGAAGTGATCACCCTCTTGCCGGCGATGGCCTGTTCCACCACCTCGGGCACGTCGACTGCTTCCCCGGTGGCGGGGCCGTTCAGGCGGGCCAGCAGCTTCTTGTCCCTGTCCAGCATGACCATCAGGTCAAGGAAGGGAAGGACGCGATGCCAACGCTCCAGCCTCACGGCCAACTTCTCCTGGTTCCTGTCGCGAAAGCACGCCTGGACGTTGTGGGAGACCGCTGACTGCATGAGCGAGTACTTGACCACTTCCGCCCGGTCGAAGTACTGGCTGCGAGCGAATTTAAGGTTTGCTTCGAGGTTTCTCTCCACCTCCATGCGCAGGGAGCCGCTTAGGGTGTTCATGGTGGAGTAGAGGAGGGTTGAATAGGAGACGAGCAGGATGGCGAGAATGGACAGGAGCAGTTTGGTTTTTATGCCAAAGCGAGGTTGCATCGCTATCCCTTGTGAAGACAGATCGAGAGTGAGATCAAGAACGACGCGCCCCTGAAGATCCGGGTCGGACTTCCCGATCTCAATCCTGATCCGGTTTTTCTAGGCCCCTTCGGCCTTGGGGTTCCGGCTCATGAGCTCGAGCACAGCTTCGCGGGCCGGTTTCCCCTCGTACAGCATCTGGTACATCTTCTCGATAATGGGCATCTCGACCTTGAGCTTGCGGGCGAGGTTGTAGGCCGACTCGGTGGTCTTCACCCCTTCGGCCACCATCCGCATCTCGCCCAGGATCTCGGAGAGCTCCCTCCCCTGCCCTATCTGGATGCCGACGCTGCGGTTCCTGGAGAGATCGCCGGTGCAGGTCAGGACTAGGTCGCCCATGCCGGCGAGGCCGGCGAAGGTGGAGGCCTGTGCGCCCATGGCGATCCCGAGGCGGGTCATTTCGGCGAGCCCGCGGGTGATGAGGGCGGCGCGGGTGTTGCTCCCGAAGCCCAGGCCGTCGGAAATCCCGGCTGCTATGGCGATGACGTTCTTGATGGCGCCGCCAAGCTCAACCCCGACCACGTCGGAATTGCGGTAGACCCGGAAATAGCCGGTGGTGAAGGCTTGCTGCACCCGCCGGGCCACCTCCTCCGACTCGGCCGCCGCGGCAACCGCGGTCGGCATCTCCTGGGCCACCTCGCGCGCGAAGCTCGGCCCGGAGAGGGCGGCGAAGCTGGCGTAAAGCTCGGCCGGCAGGATGTCGCGGTAGATCTCGGAGACGGTGGCCAGGGTATCGACCTCGATCCCCTTGGAGGCGCTGACGAAGATGGCGTCGCGGGGGATGAAGCCTACCGCGTTACCGATGACCCTCCGGACGAGCTGCGACGGGACCACGCAAAGGACCATGGTGCACCCGGCGAAGGCTTCCTGCAGATCATTGGTGAAGCGCAGATTGTCGCTCAGGCGGATCCCCGGCAGGAAGAGGGAATTTTCCCTCGACTCCCGCATCTCCTGCACGAGCTCCGGCTCGTAGGCCCACAGTGTTACCTCATGTCCCTTCTTGGCCAGCAGATCGGCAAGAGTGGTTCCCCAGCTACCGGCGCCTATGACAGCTACTTTTTCGTGCATGATTCCCTTTACTTTCCCTATGTATCTCTGTCCCCCGCTGCGCACCCCCCTTGAAAAAGGGTGGCCGGGCGGATTTAGCAAAATCGTCAATGCCCCCCTTTGACAGGGGGGAGGAAAGCGTCATCTCCGGATGCCGGATCTATACCTTCTCCGCCGCGGGCATCAGGGCCTCGTCCTCCCTGGCCATGGCCTCTCCGGCGATCTCGATGCTCTCCAGGGCGAAGGTCCGCAGGAAGGGATGCAGGTGGTGCGGCAGCGGGTTGTTCTCCCCCAGGCTGTCGGCAAGGGCCACCAGTTTTGCCACGAAGGCGCCGTCCCTGCCGCAGCGGCGCAGGAGGTCGGCGCTCTTCAGGAGCCTCTCCCGGATGAGATCCACCTCCGGCGAGATCAGCTCCTTGCAGAAGCGCTCCAGCACCTGATCCTTGCGTTCGGAGCCGCGGTACTCCCCGGCGTACTCCTGAACCCGCTCCCCGGCCATGAACCAGCCGGCGAAGAAGGTATCGCTGAAGATCTCCTTGCAGATGTCCTCGCCTTCCTGGTAGCTCAGGCGCTTTAGCGGGTGGTCTTCGAAGGCCGGGAGATACGGCCTGGGATGGAGGTCATGCCCGGCGAACATCCCGCGTCTCATGTAGAAGTCGGCGGGAAGGTAGCAGAGGTCGCGGCTCCAGAAGAGGGCATCGCGCAGCAGTTCCAGGATATACTCAGGAGTCACCCGGTGCAGGTCATCCTGCACGCTGAAGCCCTCCAGTTCGGTCTGGAAACCCTCCTCGTCAAGCTCGCCGGCTCCCCAGGCCGCCAGCAGTCCGCGCCGTTCGTGAACCTGCATGTAGAGGACCGCGAGCTTCCCTTCGTCGACCCATCTCGAAATAAGGAGCGAGCGGTAGCCGTCGCCATCGGGCGGCGTTGCATACCCGGCGTGGAAAGGGAGGGTGACCGGCGGAGGCGGGGTCCTGACCCCGAGAAAGGAAAGGCGGCGCAGGCTGCGCTGAGCCTGGGTGAAGAACTCGGGATCTCCATCTTCCATGAAGCGCGCCAGCACCCCGGCGGCCACCTGATGCCGTACCCTCCCCAGCGCTTCGAGGGAAGCCTGCACGATGCAGCGGTCCTCATGCCAGAGGATTGCCTCCAGCATGCGGGCGGCGAGCGGATCGCCCGAGTCGGGAAGTTTCCCGATCACCACTCTCTGCACGTCCTGCGGGTAGGAAAGAAAGTCATCGAGGAAGGTGACGATACCCTCTTCACCCATCCGGATGGCGCCATGCATGGCATGGCAGAGGGGGTTGCCGACAGCGCTGAGTTCGCCCTTGAAAGGGGGGGCATGCACGTCCACGCCGTACCCCTCGAGGGCGATGAGGAGGGCGGCCTTGCCGTCTTCGCCCAGGTCGCGGCGCTTGATGGCGATCTGGATCAGCTGGTCGAGCCAGCTTTCGGTATCGAAGAAGTCGAGTATGTAGGCGTATTTGGTGATGAGCTCGCCGGAGTCCTCCCGCCAGAGCTCGCGCAGCAACGGGCGCAGGGCGCGACTCCCGGTCCGGCGGAAGGTCTGCCCTATCTCTTCCATTTCCTGAAGCGCGATCCCCTTCTCCTTGAGCTTTTCCAGAAGCTCGAGGATACCGCGGCGCTCCATCAGGGAGTTGTCGATATTCGTGCTCTGCCGCATTACCGCCCTTTACAACAGCATATCATTAAAGGTTTCGACACGAGGTTCCAATACTTGAGCTCGCCTTTCATAAAAAGCGGGGGCGGCAGGTAAGGCCTTAAATTCACTCTCTTTCACGGGAGGAAAAACCAATCCCCCCCGGCCCCCTTGACAAGGGGGGAGGCGGCAAACCTTATTCCTCGACCGGCTCGTCGACTCCCGCTAATTCATCTTCCTCGACGTCGGTCTCCTCTGCCTCTTCCTTCTCGGCCAGGCGGGCGACGGCGACGATGCGCTCCCCCTCCTCCATGACCATCAGCCTCACCCCCTGGGTGTTGCGGCCGATGATGCCGAAGCCGGAGACGGAGACGCGCAGGATCTTGCCCTGGTCGGTGATCAGCATCAGGTCGTTCTCGTCGTTGACCTGCTTGATGTCGACCACGCAGCCGTTACGCTCGGTGGTCTTGATGGTGATCACCCCCTTGCCGCCGCGCGACTGGCAACGGTATTCGCCGATCTCGGTGCGCTTGCCGTAGCCGTGCTCGGTGACGGTGAAGAGGGTCGAGCCGGTGAAGTGCTCGTTCAGGATCTCCATGCCGATCACCACGTCGTCATCCTCGAGGGTGATGCCGCGCACGCCGCGGGAGACGCGGCCCACGGTGCGGACCTCCTCCTCTTTGAAGCGGATCGACTTGCCATGCTGGGAGCCCAGGAGCACGTCCTGGCGCCCGTCGGTGAGGGCCACCGAGATGAGCTTGTCTCCTTCGTCAAGGTTCAAGGCGATGATGCCGCCCAGTCTCGGGTGCGAGTACTCCATCAGGTTGGTCTTCTTGACCACGCCCTGGCGGGTCGCCATCATGATGAACTTGTCGTCCACGAACTCCTTCACGGGGAGGATGGTGGTGATCTTCTCGCCGCTGGCCAGGTTCAAGAGGTTCACTATGGCCTTCCCGCGCGCGGCGCGGCCCGCTTCGGGGATCTCGTAGACCTTCAGCCAGTAGACCTTGCCGGCGTCGGTGAAGAACATCAGGTAGTCCTTGGTGGAGGCGATGAAGAGTTGCTCCACGAAATCCTCTTCCTTGGTCTTCATCCCGGTCTTGCCCTTGCCGCCGCGGCGCTGGGCGCGGTAGAGGGTGACGGCGTTACGCTTGATGTAGCCGGTGTGGGAGATGGTGACCACCATGTCTTCCTCGACAATGGTGTCCTCCAGGGAGATGTCGGCGGTCTGGCCGACGATCTCGCTTCTCCTTTCGTCGCCGAACTTCTCTTTCAGCTCGAGGAGCTCGCCGGTGATGATCTTGAGGATCTCGTGCTCCGAGGCCAGGATCTCCTTCAACCTGGCGATGTACTTCAGGATCTCCCTCAGTTCCTCCAGGATCTTGTCCCGCTCCAGCCCGGTCAGGCGGTGCAGCCTCATGTCCAGGATGGCCTGGGCCTGCAGGTCGGAGAGCCCGAAGCGCGACATGAGCCCTTCCTTGGCTTGGGCCGGCGAGGCGCTGGCCTTGATGAGGGCTATGACCTCGTCGAGGTTGTCCAGGGCGATCTTGAGACCTTCCAGGATGTGGGCACGGGCCTCGGCTTTCTTGAGGTCGAAGATGGTCCGGCGGGTAACGACTTCCTTCCTGTGGTCGATGAAGAAGTCGATGGTCTCCCTGAGGCTCAGGATGCGCGGCCGGTTGTTGACGATGGCCAGCATGATGATGCCGAAGGAGGACTGCATCTGGGTCTGCTTGTACAGGTGGTTCAGGATGATGGTCGGGTTCTCATCCCTCTTGAGCTCGATCACGATGCGCATGCCTTCACGGTCGCTCTCGTCCCGAAGATCGGAGATCCCCTCGAGCTTCTTCTCCTTGACCAGCTCGGCGATCTTCTCTATCAGCCTTGCCTTGTTGACCTGGTACGGGATTTCCGTGACCACGATCGACTGGCGCTCGGTCTTCTTCTGGGTCTCCACCACCGCCTTGGCGCGCATCTGGATGATGCCGCGGCCGGTGCGGTAGGCGGACATGATCCCTTCGCGGCCGTAGATGAAACCGGCGGTCGGGAAATCGGGGCCGGGGATAAGTTCCACCAGCTCCTCGAAGGTGAGGTGCGGATTCTCGATGATGGCGACGATCCCGTCGATGACCTCGGAGAGGTTGTGGGGAGGGATGTTGGTCGCCATGCCGACCGCGATGCCCGAGGATCCGTTGACCAGCAGGTTGGGGAACTTGGAAGGGAGGACCAGCGGCTCCTTCAGGGAGTCGTCGTAGTTCGGCCCGTACTCCACGGTCTCCTTCTCGAGGTCCGCCAGCAGCTCATGAGCCAGCTGCTTCATCCTGATTTCCGTATAACGCATTGCAGCCGGCCGGTCACCGTCGATGGAGCCGAAGTTCCCCTGGCCGTCGACCAGCGGGTAACGGAGCGAGAAGTCCTGGGCCATCCTGACGAGGGTATCGTAGACCGCGGTGTCGCCGTGTGGGTGGTACTTACCGATGACGTCACCGACCACGCGGGCCGACTTCTTGTACGGTTTGTTCCAGTCGTTGCTCATGTCGTACATGGCGAAGAGGCAGCGCCGATGTACCGGCTTCAGTCCGTCGCGCACGTCGGGAAGCGCGCGGCCGACGATGACCGACATGGCGTAGTCCATGTACGACCGCTTCATCTCGTCTTCAATGTTTACCGATACCTTGTTCAATTGATTAAGCATAGAACCTCTTTCCCAGGTCGAAGCAGCTGCGGGAGATTTGCAGACTGGACAAAATAACACATTTGGGCCGCCTTGAAAACTTCTTTCTCAAGCATTTCGGGGGCTTGTTTGAGGGGCTTCCCCCCCCGTCCCGCGGAGGGGGCGGGGTCAGGGTCAGGGTCGGTGCAGAAGGCCCAATTCCTGGTTCAGTTCTTCCGCCCGGTAAGGCTTCGCCACCGCGCCGCAGAAACCGTATTTTCGGTACTCCGCCATGACCGGGTCGACGGAATAACCGCTGCAAACCAGCAGGTTAGCGTGCGGGTCATCGGCCAGGATCTCCCTGGCCGCCTCCACCCCGCCGATCCCGCCGGGGACGGAGAGATCGAGAATGGCCGCCAGGAAGGGGGTGCCGGCCTGGCGGTTGGCCCGGTAAAGGGTGACCGCTTCCCCGCCATCGGCGCAGGTCACCGCCCGGTATCCCAGAAAGCCCAGCATCTCCCCGGAAAGCTCCCGTATCGCCGCATCGTCATCCATGACCAGCACCGAAGCGTCGGCCGGACGCCGTGCCGAGGGGGCCGCCGCCTCGCCGGCAAAGAGAGGGGGCTCCTTCGTCGAGGGGAGACAGATGGTGAAGGTGGCCCCCTTCCCGACCTCGGAAGCTACCGAGACGTGCCCGCCATGCCGGTAGATGATGGAGTGGACCGAAGCCAGGCCGAGTCCGGTGGTCTCCTTGGTGCTGAAGTAGGGGTCGAAAATTCTGGGAAGGTCGGACTCGGCGATGCCGTGACCCTGGTCGGTGACCGATAGACTGACGTAGCTTACCTGGTCGAGATGACCGGGATCCAGGCAGCAGGCCGTGTCGGCTTCGGCGCGGATGGTGATGATCCCGCCCCCGGGCATGGCCTGCATCGCGTTTATCACGATATTGCTGAAGGCCTGCACCATCTGCCCTTCATCGGCCCTGATGGGCGGGAGCGACGCCGGCATCTCCACGTTGCAGCGCACGTTGCTGGCGTTGAAGGTCAGCGCCACCACCTCGTCGACCAGCTTGCGGAGGGAGACGCTCCTCTTCACCGGGGCCCCGCCGCTGGCGAAGGTCAGCAACTGCCTGGCCATCTCGGCGGCCCGCAGCGAGGCCTTCTCCGCCAGTTGCAGGTAATGGCGGGCCTCGTCGGATACCGGAAGCCGGCAGCGGGTCAGGGAGATGAAACCGAGCACGCTGGTAAGCGCGTTGTTGAAGTTGTGGGCTATGCCGCCGGCCAGGACCCCCAGGGACTCCAGCTTCTGGACCTTGTTCAGCTGTTCCTGCATCATTTCGCGCTCGGTGAGATCGATCATCACCACCAGGGCGCGCTCCCCCTGGACCTGGTTGGAGACGAGGACGTGCCGGACGTTCCCGGCCTTGCAGGTCACCCGGGCATCGTAGGGCTTCGGGTCGAGCGATGCCGGCTCCCTCCCCGTGGCCAGGGCTTCGCGCTGGCTCTCCATTTTGGCCCCGCGGTAGCCGGGATCGGGGAAGGCCAGGGTGAACCAGGCGTCGAGGGTGGGGATCTCCTCCCTGCCGTAGCCGAAGCATTCCACCATGAAGTGGTTGACGTACTCGACCGTGCCATCCTGACGGGTCAGCAAGACCCCGACCGGCATGATGTCCATCAGCGCCCTCAGGGTCTCCTCGCTTTTTCGTGCCGTCCGTTCCGCCTGGACGCGCTCTACGTTTTCCTTGGCCAGCGAGCGGTTGGCGGCCGCCACTTCCTCCCTGGCCCGCACCTCTGTCTCGATCGAGCTCCGCAGCTCCCTGGTAAGGCTCCGGTTCTCCTCGTCTCGCCTTTGCAGCGTTTCGGCCAGGGCATTGATGGCCAGGGCCACCCTGCCGGGCTCATCTGCGCAGACCACCGCGATGCGGGAGGCGTAATCCCCATCCTTCATGGCCTGGACCCCACGGACCAGGGCCTCGAAGGAGCGGGTCGTTCTCCTCAGCACCAGGTAACTCAGGCCCGAGACCGCGAGCCAGAAGAGGAGGGCGAGAAAGCAGGAAACGCCGACGTGCCGGTAGAGGTCCTGCCTGAGGTCGTCCGTCCCCCGCTCGATACGGACGGTGCCGATCGGGTGCCCCCGGTGGTTTTCGCCGTCGGCCACTCCAGGCACCGCCGCCGGGAGTGTCGAGACCTCCACCGTGGCGCCGATCGTCTCACCCGATGGCACGGCCTTTTGCGGGCGGAAATCGGCCAGCACCCTGCCGTCGGCGGCCTTGACGACCACCCTGCTGATTTCGGGGACGCCGCCCGCCTTGGCCGCGAGCTCACCTACCAGCTCGGGATCTTCCGCGTAGAGTGGAAGCCGGACGGAGTCGGCCAGCTGGCGAGCCCGCAGCAGGACCTCGTTTCCCGCCTGCCGGCGGGTTTCGCTGACCTTGTCGAAGATGTAGACCGAGATGAAGACACAGGAGGTGAAGAGGCTCAGTATGGTGAAGATGGAGAACAGCTTGCGCTGGAAGCTGGCAGCCATGACGGACGGTCGCTTGCTCACTGTAACGATACCTCCCGGGATTGCTACTTTTTCGATGCACCCATCAGCTCGGCGGGGTATTTCAGTCGCCTGGCCACCGCATCATTGACCCTGATGGAGACCTTGCGGGGATGAGACACGGCCAGCTCCGCGGGCTGTGCACCTCCCAGGAGCTGCTGGGCCAGTTCGCCCGCCTGCTTCCCCAACTCGACACGGTCAGCCTCCACGGCCAGCATGGCGCCCAGCTTAAGGTGGGCGGCCGTGAAGGAGACAGCCGGTATCGACTCGCTCTGGGCGAAGAGGAAATAGCCTTCCTGCGTCCGGCTGGTCACCGCGGTGGCGTCAGGAAGGAGCCAGAGGGCATCGACCCGCCCCCTCAGGGAGCGGAGCTGCCCAAGTACCTGGCGGGGATCTGTCACCTCACGGAGCACCAGCTCCAGGCCGTACTGCTTCGCCACCGTGCGGGCCCATCTTACATACCAGCCGGTGCGGGCCGGATCGTAAATGGCGCCGATACGCCTGGCCTTTATCTTTTTGAAGAGCGAAAGGTACTGCTCGGGTTTGACGAAGAGGGCGACGCCAGCTACATTGCCACGCTCGGCGTCCTGATCGGGGAGCCCCAGCGCCATCAGGGAGAGCACCGGAGTCTTGCGTATCCTGCGCACCGAGGCGAGGGCGCCGTCCCCGACCGCCACCACCAGGCGCGGCCGCTCCTCCCGGATCACTCTCGCCAGCTCGGGATCGGCATAATCGGAAAGGACCAGGGTGCGGGTCGCGGAGCTGCAGGTGCTGCGGAAACCCTTGAGGGCCTCTTCGTAGAGCGTGCTGCGCACACCCTGCACCACGAGCACCTCGCCTGCCGCCGCGGCATGGGGGAGGATCAGGAGGGCAAGTATGCAGAGAAGCGCCCTTTTCAAAACCGCCACCTCGCTCCGCCTTCATACCAGGAAGTGGCGGTCGCATCCATGATGGAGCTGGTCGTTTGTATGGCGTCGAAGAGGTTATGGGCCGTGAAGAAGAGCTCGGGGGAAAGTGCCCTCTTGGGGCAGGGCTTCCAGCTCAGGTTAAGGTCCCAGACGACCCCCTTGGCGCGTGCCTGATCTTCGCCGGCGGAGTTCCACACCACGCCGGACCCGGTGATCAGGCCGCGGATCCCGAGATCGGCGTTGTCGTAACGAAGGGCGAGCTTGTAGACCTGGGGCGGCACGGACTGCTGGCTGTTGGTGTGCAGCTCTTTCCCCGTTTCCGCGTTCACGGCGTGAAGGTAGGTGTATCCCCCCTGGAGGGAGAGGCCGAAGAGGGGAGTGGTGCGGGCTTCCAGCTCGAAGCCGTGACGCTTCTGGTCGGTTGCGGTTACCGTTCCGACGGATCCGACGGATTCGGCGTTGCGCAGCTCGTTGAAGAAGTAGGTCGCCTTGAGCCAGAGGAGGGGAACGGCTCCCGTTTCTATCCCCACCTGCCCAGTATTCACCTTCTGGGTCCCGGTATCGTAAGCCAGCATCGGCAGGGAGAATCCGCGGGCGGCATAGGCGCGCAGGGTCGTCTCCCGGGCGAG
>NZ_JBXKJL010000443.1:0-1639 GCF_056994735.1 Geomonas sp. | reverse complement strand
GGTCGTGGCGCGAAGTTGGTGGGAATTGCCGGCGGCGTTGCTCCTGACTGTAAAGCTGCCGTAATCAGGCGGCGAGATCAAGAGGCTGCACGGTCGGTACGACCGCCAGGGTCTCCCAGCCATCGACCCGCCGCAGGACGATCTGCCCGGAGGCCAGCAAAGCCCAGAACAACATACAGACGGTCTCACCACTGGGCAGCACACACTGCGTCTTGATCCGACGCCGGAACTCCGCGTTCAGACGTTCGATCGCATTCGTCGTCCGGATAGACTTCCATTGTTCTCGTGGGTAGCGCAAGAACGTGAACAGCCGATCGCCAGCCTCCTCCAGACTGTCGGCTACCGGACGACACTTCACACGCCATTTGCGCAGAAAGGCCTTGCGTTTAAGGAGCACATCTTCAACTGTGTCGGCATACATCATCGCCGTATAGTCCGCCTTGATCTCGTCATGCAACTTCTTGGGCGCGTGCGCCAAGAGATTCCTCTCCTTGTGCACCGAACACCGCTGGACCGGCAGCAAAGGCCACAGCGCCGCCAAGGCCGCCTCCAGACCCGCGTTGCCGTCCACGATCACCAGTTCGGGCGTGCCGACGCCGCGCTTGACCAGGTCATCCAACAGCGCCCGCCAGGCGGCCGCGCTTTCCCCGCCCATGGCGCGAAGCGCCAGGACCACCTTCTGCCCGTCCTCGCGCACCCCCATCGCCACCAGGACCGACAGAGCCGTGGCCTGGCGGTCGATCCGCACCTTCACCACCGTGCCATCCAGGATCAGACGGACGATCCGGTCGTCGGCCAAGTCCCGCTTTTGCCAGGCCTGCCACTCGTCTTGGACGCGGTGCCAGGCCCGGATCACGGTGTCTTTGCCGATGGCGCCGCCAAACAGCCCCTGCAACGCACGCCGCACCCGCCTTGTGTTGGTGCCGGCGAGATAAACTCCGGCGATCAGCGCCTCTGCCCGCTGGGTCAGGCGCTTGTAAGCGCGCAGCGCTTGGCTGCGCCATTCTCGTTCCTGGCCGCCGGCGCCCTGAACCCGTGCCCGCGGCAACGACACCGTGGTCGGCCCGAACGTCCCCAGCAGCTGCCGCTCCCGGTGGCCGTGGCGATGACCGACGACTGGGCCGCCTCGGGCGTAGCGTTGCCGGCCCAAGAACGCCTCCAGTTCCGACTCGACCAGGTGCTCGATGAAGCCGCGGATGCTCTGGCGCACCCGCTCTTCCAGAGGATCCAGCCAGTCTGCACTCTCGAATGGCGAGGATGAAGCGCTGCGTGTAGGCTCGGTCATGGCGTAGGCTCCTTCCGACGGTCGGCAAACCGCCGGTTTGATGGTTGTGTCTCATCCGGAGCTTACGCCACTTTCCCGAATTTCCACCAACCCTGCGCCACGACCCAGTGCCGTTCGCAGCGAGTGGGACCCTGAGACGTTTCTGGAGCGGCCTTACGATGTGGAGAGGAACCTGCGGCTCTTCGAGGAAGCGAACGCGGCTTACCTGGGAACCTGACACGGGCTCGTCGGAACAACACGCTGGCAAGCTGGTCCCGTGCTGGACCCTTGTGCCTTTGCTGGAGCACCATAGCCTGCACCGCTTTGTTTCATGTCAAGCAAGCTTAAGCGCGTTACCACGCGTCCGGCTTAGGT
>NZ_JBXKJL010000442.1:0-1090 GCF_056994735.1 Geomonas sp. | reverse complement strand
CTGTGCCAGGGCGACGGTGAAATTCATGAGCTTCTCCGCGATTTTTTCTTCATTACTAGCACAGCCGCTATACCTTTTGCAAACCTTTCAGATGAAAAGCGGCTCTCGCTCGTTCGCTACGCTCACTTTCCGCGGAAACGGAAGCAGCCACCTGACGTCCCACTTTTCGGTGGAAACGGAAGGAGCCGCCTGACGTCCCCCCCTTGTCAAAGGGGGGACAGGGGGGATTTGCCTCTCGATGAAGCTGGCAGTGAAGATCGCTTCGAGCAGGGACGGCCGGACTGCGCAGGGAATCGCTGCGGAGGAGATAACTGTCGGCTACAACAGCACCACGAGCACAACGCCTCCTGCGATAACCGACAGGTTGCAGACGGCGGAGACCCCGTGCAATTTCCCGAACTGGCGGCGCAAGGGATTATCCTTGGGGGTAGTCTCGAAGGAGACGATCTGGCGCTTGAGTTCGGCTGCCTTGGGTTCAATGTAGAAGGCCTGAATCGAGGAGAGCGTCAGCATCGCTGCGATTATCACCGCTGCGGGAATCGTGTACTTCCCCGAGATCACGATGCGGCAGATGAGGGCGATGATGCCGCAGGCCACGCCCCAGCGGAAATAGCCGGGAAAGAAGAGCCCGACGATCCGGGCGGCAGTGTCGCGGCTTTCGTAGCGGAACAGGAGAGGGGTGAGAACAAAGGTAAAGAGAGCCGCTCCCCCCAGCCAGAGGGAGATGGCCAGGCGGTAGATGATGGCAACGATCTGCATAAGCGCCTCCTTCGGTGCTTGCGGTGGAATGTACTGCTAAAAGTTATTGAATCATCGCTACACGTGCTTCGACAGGCTCAGCACGAAGGGCTGTTGACATTGAGCCGGTCGAAGATGCTCTTTAGTTCATCAGACAATTTCCTTACTAGTACGCCAGGTCGAAGGCGTTCCTGATATGCTCGATTTCCGGCACGTCATGCTCATGCAGCACGATGGCGATGACGTCAAAGCGGGCTTCGGCGTCATAGAGACGCCGCTTTGACAGCCAGACCAGCGCGGCCTTGGAGATCTGCCGCTGCTTGAAAGGGGTAACGGCAAGCTGGGGCGGACC
>NZ_JBXKJL010000441.1:0-1449 GCF_056994735.1 Geomonas sp. | reverse complement strand
AGATGGGGTAATCGGCCGGCGGCTTGTGGATAGCTGAAGATTTTGGGTGCTGCGCTTCAGGCTGATGGTGAAACGAGGTCACCGTGTGAACGGGCCTCAAGCATCAGAAGGAGAAGCGCAGCATGGAGCATTTTGCTGGACTGGACGTATCGGTCAAGGAGACCAGCGTCTGCATTGTGGATGAGACGGGGAAGATGGTTCGGGAAGTGAAGGTGGCGAGCGAACCCGAAGCGTTGTTGGCGGTGCTGAAGAACCCCGCCTACCACTTCAAGCGAATTGGATTGGAAGCCGGGCCGCTGTCGCAATGGCTTTACAGCGTGCTCGCCGAAGCCGGCTTGCCGGTGATCTGCGTCGAGACGCGGCACATGCGAGCTGTGTTGAAGGCGCAGATCAACAAGACCGACCGCAACGATGCCCGCGGCATGGCACAGATGATGCGGGTGGGGCTTTATCGCCCGGTGCATGTGAAGACGTTACACAGTCAGAAACTGCGGATGCTGCTGACGCACCGCAAACTGCTGCAGTCGAAGGCCATCGCCATCGAGAACGACTTGCGTGGCACCTTGCGCAACTTCGGCCTCAAAGTTGGCATGGCTGGAAAAGCAAGGTTCGAGGCACGCATCAGGGAACTCGTCGCGAACCAGCCCGATTTGGCTGCGCTGGTTGAACCGCTGCTCGTTGTCCGACGAACGCTTCGCGAGCAGTTCTGCATCCTACATCGCCGCCTCCTGGCCATCGTGCGGAACGATGAAGTGTGCCGGCGCCTGATGACGACCCCAGGCGTTGGCCCGGTGGTGTCGCTGACCTATCGAGCCACTGTCGACGTGCCCGCTCGCTTCCGTAAATCCAAGTCTGTTGGGGCGGTGTTTGGGCTGACGTGCGCCAAGTATCAATCGGGCGAGGTGGATTGGAACGGCAGAATATCGCGCTGTGGAGACGAGATGATGCGGACAATGCTCTACGAGGCCGCTCAGAGCATGCTGTATTCGAGGAAATGGTCGTGGCTCAAGGCTTGGGCGATGCAGATCGCCAGGCGCCGCGGCATGAAGAAGGCGATCGTGGCCCTGGCACGTCGGCTGGCCGTCATCATGCACCGCATCTGGGTTGATGGCACTGAGTTCCGCTGGACCCGGGAACAAGCCGCGGCAGCCGCATGAAACCCGTGCAGAATCAAATCCGATAGGAGGAAACTTGAGCTCCACCCAGCGGTGGAATGATGTCCCTCGCGGGACGATGGATGAGGTGAGTTCGCATGTCGGCTTGGACCTGCCGTCAACCTGACGGCAAGGCCGCCCAAAAGATTGTTCCACCTCGTCCTCGAATTCCATGATGGAAGGGCCTTGGTGCCGATTCCGAAGAGAAGCGCGAGCCCGCGAGCGACATCAACACTGCAGTGGTGGATAGCCTGAAAGTGCTTGACCCAAACTGGCCGATTAGAGAAGCCGACAT
>NZ_JBXKJL010000440.1:0-1419 GCF_056994735.1 Geomonas sp. | reverse complement strand
GAGCAGTTAAACGACGAGCCGGAGATCACCATCCTCTCCATCGGCCCCAACCGCGTCTCGGAGGCCATCAAAAAAGCGCTCGCCATGGGAGGAGACCGTGGCCTCCACATCCTGGACGACAAGTCCTACCAGAAGGACCCCTGGCAGATCGCCGCCATCATCGCGAGCTATGCCATGGAGCAGCAGTTCGACCTGATCCTGACCGGGATGCAGTCGCAGGACCGCGGCTCCGCTCAGGTCGGCGTCACCGTCGCCGAACTCCTCGGCCTGGCCTGCGCCACCACCCTGGTCGGCTTCGAGTACCAAAACGGCTCGATCACGGTGAGAAGGGAGCTGGAAGGGGGGAGCAAGGGGATCGTCAGGCTGAGCCTTCCCGCGGTGGTCACCTGCCAGCTGGGGCTCAACACACCACGCTATCCGACCTTGCCGAACATCATGAAGGCCAAGAAGAAGGAGGTCAGGACAGTGCCGGTCGCCGAACTCCTCCGGGAAGGGAAACTGACCGCCACCGGCAGCATGTATCCACCCTGCAAAAAGGGGGGAGGCATCATCCTGGACGGGGATGTGGCGGTCCTGGCCGACCAGGTGCTGAGCATCCTCAGGGAGAAGACCACCTTATTCAGGTAGTCGCCGCAGCGATCAAACCGAACGTTTCCGCAGGGAGGGGACTATGAAAGCATTACTGATTTGCGAGTACAGGGAAGGAAAGCTCCTCGACTCCACCTATGAACTGCAGGCATTTGCCGCCAAGGTTGGCGCCGCCAGCGCCATGGTCCTCATCGGCAGCGAGGCACAGGCTCCCAAATTCGACGGCAAGGTCTATTTTGCCGACGCGGCGAAATACGGCGAATACAACCCCGAGCAGCACAAAAAACTGGTGTTGGAGGCGGTCGCCAGGGAAAACCCCGACTACATCGTCTTCATCCACTCCTCATACGGCTGGGACCTGGCTCCGCGCGTGGCCGCAGCCCTCCGAACCGGGCAGATAACCGAGGTTGTTGCCGTAGTCGACGGCGAATTCGAGGTGACCTGCTGCAACGCCAAGATGCGCCGATCCGTCGCGGCCACGAGCGCAAGAACGGTCCTTACCGTCCAGGCCGGGGCCTTCAATTTTGCGGGCGAGCCTTGCGGGAAGCCGCAGCTGGAAAAGCTTGAAATCCCGGACTGTGCCGGCAATGTCGAATTCCTGGGATACGAAGCCGCCGAAATGAAGGGCGTCGATCTCACCCGCGCCGAGGTCATTGTCAGCGCCGGTCGGGGAATAGGGAAGAAAGACAACGTGCCGGTCATCGCCGCTTTGGCAAAAGCCCTCGGCGGAGAACTCGGGGCGAGCCGTCCGGTAGTAGACGCAGGGTGGGTGGTGCCCAGTCATCAGGTCGGGTCGACCGGTCAGACCGTTAGCCCCAAGGTCTACATCGC
>NZ_JBXKJL010000439.1:0-1312 GCF_056994735.1 Geomonas sp. | reverse complement strand
GACGAGAAATATTTCCTATCAGAGAACCAAACGAAACAATTGATATTAAAGTAATAGGCACAACTAATCCAGATAGACACAGTAGTGCTGATATACATAGTTCCGATGGAATAATGTCAACTATTTGTGGACGAGATTACAAACAACCTAAACAAATAGCAGTAAAGCAAATAGGTAATATATCGGCGGCCGAATGCAATCCACAATCTGGAAGAGTGTACAGTGGAGAAGGAATTTCGCCAACACTTGATACTTGCACTGGTGGAAACAGAATGCCTAAAATTGCCGTCAAAGAAGCCACAAAACAAGGTTATTCCATAGCTGAATTAGGTGACAGCATCAACCTAGATCAACCAAATTCAGAAACACGAATAGGAAGAGTTGGAAAAGGCGTTGCACAGACATTGACTACATCATGCAATCAAGCCGTGTTAAGACCAGTCAGAACAGATTACGGCAAAGAAATAAGAAAAGATTATGAAGCTGGCAACATTGAAATTAGCAGACATGAATTTTTACAACTAGAACCAAGAACAGACGGGATAACTAATACGCTGTCAACTGTTCAGAAAGACAATCTATTACAAGATGGATTTCGTATTCGCAAGCTAACACCATTAGAATGCTTCCGCCTACAAGGATGGTCCGATGATTATTTTTACAAGGCCGCAATCGTTAATTCTGACAGCCAACTATACAAACAAGCCGGGAACGGTGTAACTGTAAATGTAATTTATGAGATAGCAAAACGATTGGAGGATTAACCCATGCAAACAAGAAACCCATCCCCCACAGAGGTTCGTTCCATCTTCTCCGATACCTACACCTTCTACACCAAATACATTGCCGTCAAGGAAATCAATTGGGATTTGGTAATCGCTGAATCCCATGAGATAGAAGCTAAGTATCCGTTTGAGTTTACGGTTAAAATATTAGGTGAATTGATAATGTTGATTGAAGGGGAACAAATGAAAGGAAGTGTTGAGGTTGAAACAGTATTGTAGATATTGCGCTCATGCTCACTATTGCGACATAGTGTATTGCGACAAATTAAATAAAAGAATGTCAGAAAATTCGGCAAAATCATTAAACACTTGCAAGCACTTTGAGTTTAACGAAATAGATGTTTTCTATTGTGGCGACATGGATAAGCGATATAAACCTAGAAAACCAATCATGAAGCAATGTGAAGGACAAATTGACTTCAATCTGAAAGGAAGCGAATAACCATGGGTAACGAACGATACCACTATGATGTATACGACAACACAGTTGGTTCAATTATCTACATAAATCTGACTCGCGAAGAATT
>NZ_JBXKJL010000438.1:0-14671 GCF_056994735.1 Geomonas sp. | reverse complement strand
GACCAGATCGAGATAACCTATCGCAGGGCGGTCGCCATTTCCGTGGAAAAGAAATAGCTAACGGCGGAACCCTTTTCCCCGACGACCAGGCCGCGGCCATCGGCTCCTGCAGGGAGGTGGCCGCGGTTCTTTCAGTCCGGCCCGATGGTGGCCTTCGTCAGCCATTCCATCGGGCGGGCGAGCCCTAAGACAGCGGCCGGTATACCGCCGCACCGACCACGGCAGGGGCTCGACTGCCGTACCGGCCGGACAGAAGACCGAACAGGGAGGTTGCCCACATGACCCCCGGAAAACAGGCTGACATCGTACGCACCACGCTGGCCGTGCTCTTCATCGGCATCCTCATCACCTCGAGTTTCTGGATCCTGCGCCCGTTCCTCACCGCGCTGGTCTGGGCAACCATGATCGTGGTGACGACCTGGCCGCTCATGCTTCGCGTACAGAAGAGGCTCCTCGGAAAGCGGTGGCTGGCTGTCACCGCGATGACGGTGGCACTGCTGCTGCTGCTCATCGTCCCGTTGACCCTCTCCATCATCAGCATCATCGAGAGGTCCGACGAGATCGTCGACTGGGCAAAATCGCTCGCCACCCTCAAATTGCCGCAGCCACCGGCCTGGCTCGAGCAAATCCCCGTCATCGGACCCAAGGTCACCGCCCAGTGGCGGCAGATCACCCTCGGCCAGGGAGAGCTGGCCCAGCGCCTCGCTCCGCACGCCAGAGACATCGGAAAGTGGCTCGTTTCCCAGGCGGGGAGCATGGGGATGATGATCGTTCAGTTCCTCCTTACCGTGATCATCAGCGCGGTCCTCTTCACCACAGGCGAGAAGGCTGCCACCGGGGTGCTGCTCTTCGCCCGGAAACTGAGCGGTGGCTACGGCGAGGACGCCGCCATCATCGCCGGCAAGGCCGTCAGGGGCGTGGCGCTCGGTGTTGTGCTCACCGCCATCATCCAGTCGGTTCTGGCCGGCATAGGGCTTCTCGTCGCGGGGATTCCGGCCGCCATGATCCTCACCGCCGTGATCTTCGTCCTCTGCGTGGCCCAGGTCGGCCCCGGACTCGTGCTCATCCCGGTAATCGTGTGGCTCTACTACAACGACCAGCCGGTCTGGGGGAGCGTCATGATCGTCTGGACCATCTTCGTCGGCACCATCGACAACTTCATCCGCCCCGTTCTCATCAAGAAAGGGGCGGATCTCCCGCTGTTGCTAATCTTCGCCGGCGTCATCGGAGGGCTGATCGCCTTCGGAGTGATCGGGCTCTTCATCGGGCCGGTAATGCTCGCCGTGACCTACAACCTCCTCCAGGCCTGGGTCACGATGGTCCAGCCTGAGCAGGAAGAGTCCCCGCCGGAAGAGGGGCGCGCGGAATGAAAGGAGTTCTGACGATTCCTGATGTGCCGTCTACCAGCCAAAGGGGGTGACCATGTCGAAGAGGGATGCCATGCCCGTAGTCACGCGTGGGGCTCTCTTGCTGAGCGTGCTCCTGCTCTGGGGGTGTGAGCCGTTGACGCACGACACATCGAGCCTGCTCCTTCCTCAGTTTCAACGCTCCGAGATCGTCGGCGTGGTGGCGGGATTCGGAACGACCTTTGCCGCCGTGCCCGACCTGGTCAAGATGATGAAGCGGCGGTCGAGCAGCGGCTTCAGTCCGACCATGGCGGGGATCATGGCGGTTTTCCAGGTCCTTTGGGTCTATTACGGCCTCTTGATCGTTTCGCGGCCGGTCGTGGTCTGGAACCTGGTCGGCGTGGGGATCAACCTCACCACGGTGATCGCCTATCTTCGATTCGCCCGCAGGGAGAGGAGGCAGGCAAAGCAGTGAAGGGATCTCCTGCGCGTTAAAGGCCTCTGGAGTACCGGCTGTGAGGCAGCGGGCAAGGAAAGGAGCATGTATCATGAGGAAATCACTGGTTTCCGCTCTGGGGGCGGCGGCAATCTGCACGGCCCTCACCGCCTGCACCGGGCTCGGGCCGGCTACCGTCGCCCGCGACCGCTTCGATTACACCACGGCTGTCTCCGAGTCGTGGAAGAGGCAGATGCTCCTCAACATAGTCAAGATACGCTACGGCGACGCCCCCATCTTCCTCGATGTCGCCTCCATCATCAACCAGTACCAGCTGCAGACCGACCTGAACGCCTCCTTCGGCTGGTCTTTCCCGCCAAGCGGCAACAACCAGAGAGTCGGCGTCGAGGGGAATTTCATCGACCGCCCCACCATCACCTACACCCCGCTGACCGGCGAGAAATTCGCCCGCAACCTGATGACCCCGGTAGCCCCCGCGACCGTCATGAGCCTGGTCGAAGGGGGGTACCCGTTGGACCTCGTCTTCCGGATCATGGTCCACTCAGTAAACGGCATTCAGAACCAGTTCGGGGGCTCCGCCCGTGCGCGGCGGGCCGACCCGGAGTTTTATCCGCTCATCGAGAAGCTCCGTCGCATCCAGGCTTCAGGCGCGGTCGCCCTGCGGGTGAAAAAGGAGGAAGACCGCAACGCCCTGGTCATGGCCTTCCGCAAGCGCGTGGACCCCGAGGTGGAGAAGGAATCGAGAGAGGTGCGGCGGCTCCTCGGCCTGAAGGAAGATGCGGGCGAATTCAGGGTGGTCTACGGTTCGGCGCCAAGCAACGACAAGGAGGTTGCCCTGCTGACCCGCTCGATCATCGAGATACTGAGCGACATTTCCTCGACCGTGGAAGTCCCTCCCCAGCACGTCTCGGAGCAGCGGGTTCCAGCCACCATGGTGCCGGAGGGCGAAGGGATCAAAGGGACCATGATACGTATCCTCTGGTCCAAGGAGAAGCCCGGCGACGACTTCGCCGCCGTCCCCTACCGGGACCACTGGTTCTGGATCGACGACCGGGATTACCGCTCCAAAAAACTCTTTTCCTTCCTGATGTTCGCAATGACCCTCACCGAGACAGGCGGCAAGGAGGGGGCTCCGGTCGTCACCATCAATGCCGGGGGGTGAGGGATAATTTAGAGATCGGCGACGGTTGGAAGAGTGCGGGACGAAATATCGTCCTATGGATGATATCCCGTCCCCGCTTGGGTTCGCGGCCCGGCCAGGGAGCGGCCGGATCGGGAAATCTCTTTTAACATCAGCGCATTGGGAGCCCTGGAGCGAGGAGCGGGCGATGGCATGTTTCTGGAAAAGTAAAAATGTTCGCAGATGTATCTCACACGCGGCAGGGAAGCCGCCTGCATCGATTCCTGCCGGAGCAAAGGGAGATAACATGAACGACTTCCAGTTTCTATCTCTGCGGGTTGGTGCCGCGTCGCGTCTTTTTACCGGCACCCTCTTCTGTCTTGCGACCTTATCTGCGACCGGCTGTCATAAAAAGCAGGAGGCGGCCGCGCCTCAGCCGCCGACGGTAATAGCGACCGAAGTGGTCGCCAGGGACACGCCGATCACCTTCGAATATGTCGCCCAGACCCAGAGCTCGCGCCAGGTGAACATACAGGCCCGGGTGAACGGCTTTCTCGAAAGACGTGTCTATACCGAGGGGAGCATCGTAAAGGCGGGCGACGTACTTTTCTACATGGACAAGAAACCGTTCCAGGCGCAGGTCGACGCGGCTGCGGCGGCTCTGGCGAGGCAGAAAGCGGCCATGGAAACGGCGCGCCTGAACCTTGCGCGCACCAGGCCCCTCACCGAAAAACACGCCCTTTCCCAGAAGGATCTGGACGACGCCACAGGCGCCTATGAATCGACGCGGGCGGCCGTGGAGATGGCCAAGGCCCAGTTGCAGACCGAGCAGCTGGACCTCTCATACTGCACCATAACCTCCCCCGTGACGGGCATCACCGGCGCTGCCAAGCAGCAAGACGGCGCCTACCTCAATACGCTGAACAGCCAGCTCACCACCGTGGCGGTACTCTCCCCCATCTGGGTAAACTTCAGCCTCTCGGAGAACGAGTTGAAGAAATACCGCGACGAGGTTGCCCAGGGTCAGATTCGCCCCCCGAAGAACCACAACTACGTCGTCGAGGTGGTGCTGGTTGACGGCTCCGTCTTTCCTTATACCGGCAAAATCACCTTCGCAGCGCCGTCCTACGATGAGAAGACCGGTACTTTCCTCCTTCGTGCCAGCGTTGCCAACCCTAATGGTGTGCTGCGCCCGAACCAGTACGTGCGTGCACGCCTTAAGGGAGCCACCAGGCCGAACGCGATCGTCGTCCCGCAAAGGGCGGTGCAGCAGGGGGCCAAGGGACACTTCGTCTGGGTCGTGAACAATCAGAGCAAGACGGAATACCGACCGGTGGTGGTGGGCGACCTGACGGGGGATGACTGGTTCATAACCGAAGGTCTTAGGGCAGGCGACAGGGTTGTCGTCGATGGCGGCCTTGCCCTGCGCCCCGACATGGTTGTGACGGTGAAGAGCTCTGGAACTCAGCCCGCGTCCGGCCCGGCGAAGGCTGCCGAACCGAACCCCACCCCGGCGAAGAAGGCCGACTGACAGAGGAGGGGCGTCATGTTTTCCAAGTTCTTCATCGAGCGGCCGATCTTCGCGACAGTCCTCTCGCTCATCATCGTGCTGGCCGGCCTGGTGGCGATGAAGGCCCTGCCGATCGCCCAGTACCCGACGATCACCCCGGTGCAGATCCAGGTGACCACCACCTACCCCGGCGCCGACTCGAAAACGGTCGGCGATTCGGTCGCGGCGCCCATCGAGGCGCAGATAAACGGCGCCGACAACCTCCTCTACATGACCTCGACCAGTTCCAATACCGGCCAATTAACCATAACGGTCTTCTTCAACCTAAAAACGAACCCCGACATCGCGCAGGTGGACGTGCAGAACCGGGTGAACCTGGCGATGCCGCAGCTTCCCGAGGCCGTCAAGCTGTACGGCGTCTCGGTGCAGAAGAAGTCGTCCACCCCCCTGATGATCATCTCGCTGTTCAACAAGGATGGACGCTACACCCCCGAATATGTGACCAATTATGCCAACGTGTACGTGCTCGACGCCATCAAGCGGGTGAACGGCGCCGGCCAGGCGCAGATATTCGGGGTGCCTGACCAGGCGATGCGGATCTGGATGAACCCCGACCGGATGGCCTCCCTCGGCATCACGACCAACGACATCCAGACGGCGGTTGCCAATCAGAACGCCCTGTTCGGGGCGGGCCAGGTGGGATCGCAACCAAACGACGGCAAGGTGCAGATGACCTTCCCCGTGGTCACCCAGGCCCCCTTCATCAAGCCTTCCGAGTACGAGAACATCATCCTGCGCGCCAGCCCGGACGGCAGCGCCATCGTCCGCGTCAAGGACGTCGCCCGCGCCGAAGCCGGCCGCCGGCAGTACATCGACGACAACCGGCTAAACGGAGCGCCTGCGACCCCCATCATCATCTACCAGCAGGCCGGAGCCAACGGACTCGAAGTGTCGAAGGGGGTCCGCCAGGTCATGGATGAGATGAAGAAGACGTTCCCCGCCGGCATCGAGTACACCATCTCCCTGGATACCACGGAATTCGTGCGGCTCTCCATCGAAGAGGTGATCCATACCCTTTTCGAGGCGATCATACTGGTGGTGCTCGTCGTCTATCTCTTCCTGCAGAGCTTCCGGTCCACCATCATCTGCACGGTCGCCGTTTTCGTCTCGCTGATCGGCACCTTCGCAGGGATGCTCGCCATGGGGTTCTCCATAAACCTGTTGACGCTGTTCGGCATCGTGCTGGCGATAGGCATGGTGGTCGACGATGCGATTGTCGTGGTGGAGAACGTGGAAAGCAACATGGCCAAGAAACATCTCCCCCCCAAGGAGGCGACCATCGTAGCCATGGAGCAGATCAGTACCTCCCTGGTCGCGGTGGTGCTGGTCATGGCTTCGGTCTTCATCCCGGCCGCCTTCCTCCCCGGCACAACGGGGCAGCTCTACAAGCAGTTCGCCATCACCATCGTCGTTTCCGTGGCCCTTTCCGGTTTCGTGGCGCTCACCCTTACCCCGGCCATGTGCGGGGCCATACTGAAGCACAAGCCACCCCCGCAGAAAGGGCCCTTCGCCTGGTTCAACCGCGGGTTCGACCGCTTCACCCTCAAGTTCGGCGACGCCGTGGTGCTCATGATCAAGCGGATGTCGGTGGCCTTCGTGCTACTTGCCGTGATGATCTGGGCGCTGGTGCACCTGTTCAGGACCATTCCGACGAGCTTCGTGCCGAACGAGGACCAGGGGTATATCTTCACGCAGCTCATTCTGCCCGACGCGGCGAGTCTCAACCGCACCGTGCAGATGGCCAAGAAGGTGGACGAGCTGTTCGCCAAGAATCCGGCCGTGGAGAACCGGAACATGATCAACGGGTACAGCCTGATCGACAGCCAGTACAAGCCCAACGTGGCGACCTTCTTCGTGACGCTCAAAGAGTTCAAGGAGCGTTACTCCTCGAAGGAGCGCGCCCGCAAGGAGAACGCCGAGGCCGTTTTGCGCGATATCGGCGCAAAAGCGCGCAACATCAAGGATGGGACGACCATACCGATCGCGCCGCCGGCGATCCCGGGGATCGGCACCACCGGCGGGTTCGAGTTCTGGATTCAGGACAAGGGGAGCGGGGACCCGGCGCGCCTTAACGAGCTCGCCCAGCAGTTCCTCGCCAAGGCCCGGCAGCGCAAGGAGCTAACCGGCCTCAACACCACCTTCCGCGCCGCCTCGCAGCAGATGCGGGCCGAAGTAGACCGATCCAAGGCGGTGCTGCTCGGCGTGCCGGTCGCGGACGTCTACAGCGCCCTGCAGGCCCAGTTCGGCTCGATCCAGGTCAGCCAGTACAACGAGTACAGCCGCGTCTGGAATGTCATTCTCCAGTCCGACGCTCCCTACCGCAAGACCCCTGCCGACATCACCCGGCTCTACGTGCGGTCGACCAACGGACAGATGGTGCCGTTGTCGGCCCTGGTGACCACCACCTACGTCACCAACCCCGACCTGATACCGCATTTCAACGGCTTCCCGGCGGCCCAGGTGACGGGGAACGCCGCGCCGGGATTCAGTTCCGGTGAGGCGCTGAAGACCATGGAGGCGGTGGCGACCGAGGTGCTCCCCCAAGGCTACGGCTTTGCCTGGTCCGGCATGGCCTACGAGGAGAAGAAATCGGGGGGGACCTCGGCCGCCGCCTTCGCCTTCGGCCTGGTCATCGTCTTCCTCCTCCTGGCTGCCCAGTTCGAGTCCTGGACCCTGCCAGGCTCGGTCATGACCGCGGTTCCCTTCGGCATCCTCGGCGCCCTGGCGTTCAACTGGATGCGGGGCTTAAGCAACGATGTCTACTTCCAGATCGGTCTCCTGGTGCTGATCGGCCTGGGGGCGAAGAACGCGGTCCTGCGGGTCACCTTCGCCGTCGAGTTGCGCGAGCAGGGTCTCTCCATCATGGACGCCACGGTCAAGTCCGGCGAGGAGCGGTTCCGCCCCATCATCATGACCTCGCTGGCGTTCATCTTCGGCGTGCTGCCGCTGGCCCTCGCCACCGGCGCCGGCGCCAATGCCCGCCACTCCATAGGGACAGGCATCATGGGGGGGATGATCGGGGAGGCCACCCTGGCCATGCTCTACGTGCCGCTCTTCTTCTACATCTTCGACAGGCTCGCCGAGCGCAAGAAGAAGAAGGCGCCTGCTCCCGAAGAGTCTCCGCCCTCTGACCATCCAGGCGCAAGCGCCCCTAAGGGGCGTGAAGCTGTAACTCTTCCCGAAGGGGGTGAGTGACATGTACAGACTTCTCATGCTCGCATTGGTCGCCTCCCTGACCGGATGCATGGTGGGCCCGGACTACCGCCGCCCCGCACTTGACATCCCGCAGTCCTTCCATTTCGAGGAGAAGGAGGCGCGCGACACGGCGAATACCCGATGGTGGCAGGGTTTCCAGGACCCGGTGCTGGACGGGCTGGTCGCCGAGGCCCTGGCCAATAACAAGAACGTCAAGATCGCCGCCGCCAACGTCGAGCAGGCCGCAGGCCTCCTCACCCAGACCCGCGCCCCCCTCTTTCCCCAGGCCAGCTACGCCGGCAGCGTCTCCCGGCAGCGCCTCAGCGAGAACGATGCCATACCGGTCGCGCCCGGTGTCTCCAACCCGTTCACCACCTACCAGCTTTTCGGCGGCGTCACCTGGGAACTCGACCTGTGGGGGCGGGTCAGGCGCCTCACCGAGTCCGCTCGCGCGAACCTCCTTGCCACCGAGGAGGCGCGCCGGGGGGTGATCCTCTCCCTGGTCGCCTCGGTCGCAGGAAGCTACCTGCAATTGCGCGGTCTCGACGAGCAGTTGGCCATCGCCAGGCGCAACCTCTCCGCCTATGGCGAATCGGTCAATCTCTTCGAACTGCAATTCAAGTACGGCCAGATCGGCCAGATGATCGTCGAGCAGGCCCGGAGCCAGTACGAGACCGCGGCGGCGGTGGTTCCGCAGTTGGAATCGCAGATCGTGCTGTTAGAGAACTCCCTGTCGATCCTCCTCGGCCGTAACCCCGGCCCGATCGCGCGGGGTAAGACGATCTATCAACTGGCCGCACCCGAGGTTCCGGCCGGCCTGCCTTCGCAGCTCCTTGAACGCCGCCCGGACCTGGCCCAGGCCGAACAGAACCTGATCGGCGCCAACGCCCAGATCGGCGCGGCCAAGGCCCTTTATTTCCCGACCATCTCGCTCACCGGCGGCTTCGGCTTCGAGAGCGACAAGCTCTCGGACCTGTTCAAGGGGCCGTCCCGGATCTACAGCTACTCCGGATCCTTCACCGGGCCGATCTTCACCGCCGGCGCCATCTCCGGCCAGGTCCGGCAATCCGAAGCGTCCCAGCAGGCCGCGCTCATCGGCTACCAGGCTGCGATCCAGAGCGCCTTTGCCGATGTGGAAAACGCCCTCAGCACGCGGGGAAAACTGGTCAGCCAGGTCCAGGCCCAGGAACGGCTGGTCAGGGCGAACATGGAGTACGAGCGGCTTGCCAAGCTGCAGTATGACGGCGGCTACGCCCCCTATCTCACGGTGCTCAACGCCCAGCAGCAGCTCTTCCCCGCCGAACTCAATCTCGCCCAGTTGCGCGCCTCGCTCTTTACCTCCTACGCCAATCTCTACAAGGCGATGGGGGGGGGATGGGTTACCGAGGCGGACCGGCTGACGGCACCAAGCCCGGTCCAGCCGATCGGCGCTCCGCCGGTCGAGGGCCAGGGCAAATGAACCTTTCCCTTTCCGCCATAGCCAGAAGGTCGGCCGATTTCTGGCTGGGGGAGGAGGGTCTTTCGGCTTTTCTCTATCTCCTTTTTATGGCCTTTTTTCTCGCCCCGTTCGTCGAAGGGACGCTGGTCAACACGCTCACCAGTCTCTTCATGTCGCTATTGATGGTGGCCGGGGTGGTCAACTTGTCGTCCAACTTTGCGATCAGGTTCCTGGCCGGTGTGGTGGCCTTCGCGGCCATCGTCCTGCGGTGGATGACGCACATCACCCCTTCGGCCGCGGTTTTGCGCTGGAGCAGCCTGGCATCGCTCGTCTTCATGATCCTGCTGACCGTCGGGATCCTCTTCAAGGTATTCAGGGACGACAAGCCGGTCACCGTGCACCGGATCAGAGGGGCGATAGCCGCCTATCTCCTGTTCGGCATCACCTGGGCCATCCTCTACGGCCTTCTTGACCAGACGCTGCCGCATGCCTTCAGTCTCCCCGAAGTCGGCGGCGGGTACAGCGCCGACCGGCAGGAGAACATCACCTATTTCAGCTTCGTCACCCTGGCGACCCTGGGCTACGGCGACATCACCCCCACGCATGTCGTTTCCCGCATGTTCGCCATCCTGGAGGCGCTGACCGGGCAGCTCTACCCGGCTACGCTCCTCGCCCGCCTGGTCTCCCTTGAGGTCTCGCACCGCGGCATCAGCGGGCCGGCGCCCTAGGGTCGACAGTGGGCGCAGGGGCCCGCCCGGTTGGCTGTGGCCTCACAGGTAAAGGCAAGGGCAGACCATGGAAAAACAGAGTAACCTTTTGCCGATGGTGGAGTGGCTGAGATCGTATCGGAAAGAATGGCTCCGTTTCGATCTGATCGCCGGGGTAACGACCGCGGCGGTGGTCATTCCCAAGGCCATGGCCTATGCCGCCATCGCTGGGCTCCCCCTGGTGGTGGGACTCTACACCTCGCTGGTGATGCTGGTGGTGTATGCCGTGCTGGGGACCTCCCGCCTGCTGAGTGTTACGACCAGTTCCACCATCGCCATCCTGGCCGCGGCCGTTATCGGCAAGACCGCCCCCGGGGGGGATGCCGCCTCCCTCCTCTCGGTATCGGCGACCCTGTCGCTGCTCGTGGGGTGCTTCCTGGTGCTGGGGGGGCTCCTCCGCCTGGGGGTGGTCGCCAACCTGATCTCCGACCCTGTCCTCACCGGCTTCAAGGCCGGCATCGGTCTGGTCATCGTGCTGGACCAGGTCCCCAAGCTTTTGGGGATCCACATCGCCAAAGCCGGTTTCTTCCGCGACATCGCCTCCATCATCAACCACCTCCCCGAGACCTCGATCCCCACCATGCTCCTCGCGGGGGTCATGCTCCTCCTCATGCTGGGGCTGGAACACTTCACCCCCCGGGTGCCGGCGCCCCTTTGCACCGTGGCCGTCGGCATTGCCCTCTCCGCCTATGCGGGCCTCCAAAATGCCGGGATCTCGCTGGTCGGCACGGTCCAGGCGGGGCTCCCTCCCTTCACCCTTCCCGACCTCTCCCTGGCGGGCGCGCTCTGGCCGGCGGCCCTCGGGATAGCCCTCATGAGTTTCGTCGAGACGGCGGCCGCGGGGCGTGCCTTCCTCCACAGGGGGGACCCCATCCCCGAGCCTAACCGGGAACTGGTGGCGACGGGGGTGGCCAATCTCGCCGGCAGCTTCTTCCACATCATGCCGGGTGGCGGGGGAACCTCGCAGACGGCAGTGAACGAAGGTGCCGGGGCACGCAGCCAGCTATCGGGGGTGGTCTGCGCCCTGGTCATCGTCGCCACCCTCCTCTTCCTGGCCCCCCTCTTCGGCCTGATGCCCAATGCCACCCTGGCTGCGGTCGTCATCGTGGCCAGCATCGGCCTGATCAGTCCCGCCGAGTTTCGCGCCATCAGGCAGGTCAGGACCATGGAGTTCCGCTGGGCTCTCATCGCCGCAGCCGGGGTCATGGTGCTCGGGACCCTGAACGGGCTGCTGGTGGCGGTGCTGGTTTCCCTGGTAGGTCTCATCGTCCACGCCAATACCCACCCTGTCCACGTGCTGGGGAGAAAGCCGGGAACCGGCGTCTTCCGTCCCCTCTCCCCGGAGCACCCGGAGGACGAGGTCTTCCCAGGTATCTTGCTGCTGCGCCCCGAGGGGACCTTGCACTTCGCCAACGCCCAGAGAGTCGGACAGCAGATGTGGAGGCTCCTCTACGATTACAACCCGAAGGTGGTGGTCCTCGATCTGAGCGTGGTCCCCGAGCTCGAATACACCGCGCTCAGGATGCTCAACGACGGGGAGGAGAAGCTCCGCGAAGCGGGTACCCTGCTCTGGCTGGTGGCGATGAACCCGGAGGTGGTCGCGGTAGTGCAGCGCTCCACCCTGTGGACGCGCTTGGGGCGGGAAAGGATGTTCTTCACCCTGGATGGGGCTGTAACCGCATATCTGCAGCAGGAGGGTAATCCGACTCCGAACGCGATCGGGGTGGGGGCCGCCTGCAGCGGCTGATGCAAGGGATGCGTAATAAGGGAAGGTGACCCATGGCCATCGCCACTGTCTTTGTCTTGACCCTCTTTCTCTACACCCTGGTGTCCAAACGCCTGGAGCGCACTGTCCTCACGGCCCCGATCCTCTTCACCCTGGCGGGGATGCTGTTCATCCTCGCCCTGCCCGAACACCAGATCGACCTGGAGCGGGAAAGCGTACTGAAACTGGCGGAACTGGGGCTGGTGATGCTCCTTTTCACCGATGCCAGCCAGATCGATCTCAAGACCTTGCAGACCAAACAGAGGCTGCCGCTTCGGCTGCTGAGCGTCGGGATGCTTTTGACCATCGTCCTGGGAACTCTCGCCGCGCGTCTCCTCTTCCCCGCACTGTCGCTGTGGGAGGCGGGAATCATCGCCGCCATCCTGGCCCCGACCGATGCCGGGCTGGGACAGGTCATCGTACAGAGTCCGCGGGTGCCGAAGCGGATCCGCCAGGCCCTTGACGTGGAAGCGGGATTGAACGACGGGCTCTCGGTCCCCTTTCTCATGTTTTTCATCACCGTCTCCCAGGCGGGTTCCCAGGGTGGCGGGCACGTCCTCTTACGGTATATCGGAGAGCAGCTGGGGATGGGGGCGCTGGTGGGGCTCGCCATCGGGCTGGCGGGGGGATTCCTCCTGGGGCTGGCCGGCCGCAGGGAATGGATGGCCGAATCCGTCCAGCAGCTCGGCCTGGTGATGCTGCCGATTCTCACCATCCTGGCCTGCAAGCCGGTCGGCGGCAGCGTCTTCATTGCCGCCTATGTCGCGGGGATGATGGTCCGGGTAGGCTTCAGGGGTGCCGGCACCAACAGCATCGAGTTCGCGGAGGGTTGGGGACAGCTCTTCGATTACTTCGTCTTCTTCTTTTTCGGGCTCTTCGCGGTATTTTCGTTCCCGCGGATCGAGGTGCCACACCTGCTCTACGCCATACTCAGCCTGACGGCGGTGCGGATGCTCCCGGTGGCGGCCGCCCTGGTCGGAACCGGGCTCAGCCGGTCAACCGTGCTCTTCATGGGTTGGTTCGGCCCGCGGGGGCTCGCATCCATCGTGCTCGGCCTGGTCTACCTCGAGGAGGAGGCGCGACTCCCCGGCGAGGATACCATCAGGCTGACCGTGATAGCGACCGTCATGCTCAGTATCTTCGCCCACGGCATGAGCGCTCTGCCCGGAATCGAACGTTATGCACGCAGCGTGGACGCCTTGGATGCTGCGGCTCCCGAAAAGGAGCAGGCGCGAGGCGAATAACTCGGGGGGACTAACTATGTTGCGCTTCCTGCAATCCATCTTTGGGCAGGTCAACCAGGGGAGCTATCCGGAGTCGCTCGTCACGGAGGCTATCGAGCGGGCGGTGGACGCGACGGACCCGCAGTTGCGCGCCGCATCCGGCTACAAGAAAAGGCTCAGGCCCGCGGTCATCCGCGCCATCGATCACGTGGTGGCGCTGGTGGAGGGATTGCCGCCGCCGGTGCCGCTACGACTCCAACACTACGGCGAGAACCTCCATATCAAGAGCTTCTTCATCTCCGCCCTCGACATGAAAAGGATCGTCGAGCGGGACCCATCCCTGGCCGAATTCATCCAGGGGCCGGAAGGGGGATCTCCCGAGGTCATCGCCCTGATGGCGATGGAGAAACAGGAGAAGGGCGTCTTCGGTGCGGCGCTCTCCGGCGACGTCGTGATCCGCGATGTCCCCCAGGTGACGGTCAGTTTCGACGCCCACCGCTTTCTCGACCCTACGGGGGAGGAAGGGGAAACACGCCGTCTTCTCATGCGCCGGGCCTACGACCATCTGCTCTCCCTGGCGCTCAGGCGCCTGTCCGAGGTGAAATGGGAGCGGAGCGACCTGGAAAGGCGGCGCGCGCTCCTGCAGGCCAAGCTGAACCTGCTGGAGCGGGAGGGTTGGGGATTCGAGCTGGCCGAGGGGTCTGAGAGTATCAACACGGCCGAGGTGGAGGAGCGCCTGGGGCGGCTCGAGGCGCAGCTGCAGGAGCTGGGCGGCGATGACCGCATGCTGCAGACCTACCTGGAGGTGGTCGCCGATGTGCTGGGACACCCCCAAGAGTACCTGCGGGGGAGGAGCGAAACGATCTTCGTCGACCGCATGGGGATCAAGCACAGCGAAGCCGCGGACGACGCCCCGGAACTGAAGCTGAGCGTGCTCCAGAACGCGGAAGGACGGACCCTGGTGGTGACGCTGGTTTCTCTAGAGGGTGAGGAACTGCGAAGAGGGATCCCTGAAGCCTGACAAAAACCAAGTCATGGCTCACGGATCATGTTCACAAGCGGCAAAGGAGGCTGTCATGCCAGAAACATCGCTTACCACATCGGTTGAACAGAGGCTAAGGGCCTACCACGAACTGAGCGGCCGTGCCAAATCGCTGGTTGCCGGCGCCCCGCCCAAACCTGCCATCACCATCTCCCGCGAATTCGGCTGCGAGGCGTACCCGGTCGCCGAAGAGCTGGTTAGGCTGGGGGAGAAGATAACGGGGGAACCGTGGCTCCTGGCCGACCTCTCCCTCCTCGATGCGGTCGCCAGGGAACACCACATCTCGGAAAACGTCATGCTCTCCCTGGGAAACAAGCCCCGCTGGCTCGATGACATGTTCGCCACCCTCTCACCGCACTGGAAAACCGACGCGGACTACTACCAGCTCCTCTGCGAGCAGGTGGTGATGATCGCCACCGCGGGGCACGCGGTCTTCGTCGGCCTGGGGGCGGCCATCATCACGAAAGCGATGAAAAACTGCTTCCATTTCCGGCTGATAGCGGAAGAGGAATTCAAGGTGCGCCGCATAGCCCGGCAGATGAAGATATCGAAAGAGGAGGCGGCGGTCGTGGTGATGGACAAGGAGAAAGAGAAGGATAAGGTGATCCGCAAGCTGCTGGACGCGGACGAACACGAGCCTCGCTACTACCATGCGATCTTCAATAACAGCAAGCTGAGGAAGGAGCTGATCGCCGGGACCATCGCCGACATGGTCTTCAAAAAATACGAGAGGTGACACCATGGCAGA
>NZ_JBXKJL010000437.1:0-13977 GCF_056994735.1 Geomonas sp. | reverse complement strand
TCCTTGGGATCGTAATACGTTTCCATCTAGGTCTCCTGTCTCGGGATTGGCATCGGCAGCGGGGGAGAGCATGTCGCCATGCCAGAGGCCGCTGCCTCTTCTTTCACAACTTCATGGAAAATGCGTGCTTCGACAAGCTCGGCACGAACGGGTTTTCATTTTTATACTAATTAGCGCTAATCTTCCGCCATGAGATTGTCATCCCCGAATGCCCTTATCGGGGATCCAGATTTCACGTCGTTTAGGAGCTGGATTCCCGATCAGAAACGCTTCGGGAATGACAGTTTTGGGAGCTGGCGGAAGATTGGTACTAGTCAGGTTTTTTGTTGATCACGGATGCGGCCGACAACCTCAGCACCAAGATCCGTTTCACCCTGAGCGAGGGGAGCGCACCGTCCACCCTGTCTTTGCCTCTCGTCGCTGTGTCGAGTGTCTGTTTGCTCAAAGGCGGGTCAGGATACAGAAATTAAAGCTGCCAGTAAAGAGCTATCGCCCCCTCCGTGATGTCATAGCCACGGCTCACCCACTGTCATAGAAAACCGCTGATACAGATGAAGCGGGGGTGACAGGGCGCGCAATCCAGTCCTGCCAGATCCAAAACAGCTTTAACCCTTGAAATCACTGGGACAACCAGTATACTTGAGCCGAACCTAGAGACAATACCCGGGAGGATCTATGGATAACGACAGCAGGAGAAAATTCCTCGGGGTCTGCCTCGCCGGGGCCACGGTGGCAGCCGCGGCTGCCGTCGCCTATCCGATCTTTCGCTACCTCGCCCCTCGGGAAGGGAGCTCCGGCGCGGAAAAGGTCGTATTCGCCGCCACCGACCTCCCCGAGGGTGAGGCCAAGTTCTTCCAGTATGCCGGTTCCTCCGCCGTCCTGGTGAAGACCAAAGCCGGCCAGGTCATCGCCCTCTCCGCCGTCTGCACCCATCTCGGCTGTATCGTGCAGTGGGAGAAGGACCAGCAGGATTTCCTCTGTCCCTGCCACGCCGGGCGCTATTCGCCTGACGGGGCGGTGCTGGCCGGACCACCTCCCAGGCCGCTGGCCAAACTGCCGATCGCGGTGGCCGAGGGGAAGATAACCGTCGGATAGCAAGCTTTCCATGGAGGCGCCATGCCCTGGTACAAACGGGTTTACAACTGGATCGACCTGCGCGTAGGGATGCAGGAGATCGTGCATAAGGAGCTTACGGGATATCTCCTCCCCCGGAACATCAACGAGTGGTACTCGCTGGGGAGCATCCTGCTGGTCATCTTCACGTTGCAGGTGATAACGGGGATGTTGCTGCTGGTCTACTACGTCCCCGACGCGGAAAAGGCCTTCAAGAGCGTGACCTTCATCATGAACGACCTCCCCTTCGGGTGGTTGATAAGGCTTTGCCACTCGGTCGGATCGAACCTGATGGTGGCGGTTCTCATTCTGCACATGCTTTCCACCCTGATGATGGGGAGCTACAAGAGTCCCCGCGAATTGAACTGGCTCACCGGCTTCACCACCTTCGCACTGGTGGAGGCCATCTCGCTGACCGGCTACCTCCTCCCCTGGAGCCAGCTCTCCTTCTGGGCCACCACGGTAGCCACCAACAGCTTCAGCGCCATTCCGCTCGTCGGCCCCTTCATGGTGGAGTTCATGCGCGGAGGCAAGCTGGTGGGCCCGGCGACGCTGGGGCGTTTCTTTGCGCTGCACGTCTCGGTGATCCCGGTGGTGATCGCCCTGCTGATCGGCCTGCACCTCTTCATACTGAAGCGCACCGGCATCTCCGCCCCACCCTTCGGCAGCACCGAGCCGACCAAACCTTGGCCCGGAGAGATCTACCGCTACCAGAGCCACCCGGGAGGAATCCCCTTCTTTCCCAACTACCTCCTGGTGGATCTGACCTCGATATCAATCTTTTTCGCCATCTTCCTGGGGCTGGTCTTCTTCGGACCTCACCTCCTGTTCACGCCGGACTCCTTCGTGGCCGCCGATCCGTTCAAGACACCGTCACACATCAAGCCGGAGTGGTACTTCCTGGCCAACTACCAGACCCTCAAGATCTTCCCCAGCGAACTCCTGGGCATCGTGCTCCAGGCCGCGGCCGGGACATTCCTGGCGCTATTACCCTTCATTGACCGCTCGCACGAGAGGCACCCCCTCAGGCGGCCGGTATTCCTGACCCTGGTGATTGCCGGGATACTCCTTTGGATCGGGCTTACCATATGGGGGCACTACTCATGATCCGGACAGCGATTAAAGGAATCCTTGCCCTCCTTGCCACTCTGGCACTGATCCAGCAGCCTGCCCTGGCGGACACCGTGCAGCCGGAGACCGTCTGCATCCAGTGCCACGCGGCCCTTCCCGACCGGCTGGGGGCGCCTGTCAATCTCTGGCGCAAGAGCATCCATGCCGACAACGGCATCTCCTGCAACAGCTGCCACGGTGGCGACCCCAAGAGTGCAGCCGACGCCATGAGCCCGGCGCGCGGTTTTATGGGAGCCCCCAAGGAGGAGAAGATCCCCGCCTTCTGCGGGCGCTGCCATGTCGGGGTCATGAAGGACTACCTCTCCAGCGCTCACGGCAGGGCACTTGGCAAGGGCGGCCCCACCTGCGTCACCTGCCACGGCAACCACGGCGTCTACAAGGCCTCACTGAACCTCATCAACGAGAAGACCTGCAGCCGCTGCCACAGCTTCGAACGTGCCCGGATCATCAAGGGCGCCATGCAACAGACCGAAGGCTACATCGTGGGGATCGATCGCAGGATCACCGAGTTGCAGGGAGTAGGTGTCGATACGGAGAACATGGCGAAGGGACTCTTCGCGGTACGGAACCGCTTCCATACCCTGTTCCATGACGTCAATGTGGACCGGGTGAGGGCCGAATCGACCCAGATCAACGGGGAATTGGGGAAGATCAGCCAGCAACTGAAGGTGATCGAGGATGCACGGGCCGAGCGGAAGGTGGCAGGGGCGATAGCGGTCGCCTGCGTGCTGCTGATCGCCGTGCTGATTCACCTGCTGAAAAAGACCTACGACGACTAGCCCGTTGCCTCAGAGCCCCCTCCCTTGACGGGAGGGGGGACGCTCGCCTCAGCACCGCTGCCTCCTGCCACAGGAGAGGAGCTCGCAGCGGCGACGCCCGCGCCAACTCCCTTTAATGCAGACGGGTCGATCTTCTTCAGCCCGAACAGGAACCTGTCGTACTGGACCTGTCCGTCGCTGGTCAGCGGCTGGGTGATCCTGGCCAGGGGGGCCGAGGGGGGAGGGCCGTACAGCACCCGGGGCGGAACGTTCTTGGTCACGACACTGCCGGCGACGACCACGGAACCTTCGCCGATGGTTACGCCGTTGAGGATGGTGCAGTTGGGGCCGATGAAGGCATCTTTTTCTATCACCACGCGGCCGCTCTCCCCCTCGGTGCACCGGTCACCGAGATAGAAATGGGCGAAGATGGTGCACCCGAGGCCGATGGTGACGTTGTCCTTGATGACGATGTTTTCCGGATGAATCTCGTCAATATAGACGTACTGGCTGATCCAGACGTTCTCTCCTATCTGCACCCCCCTTTTCCTATGCAGCCAGGGCCTGAAGGTGTAGCCACCGGGGGCGATCATGGCCATCTTTCCCAGCACCCTTTTCAGCATCTCGCTTCTCATGGCTTCTCCGTACCGGCGGACATCCCGCTAGGACGCCCCCCGCCTCTTCCCCTCGATGAAGGCCGAAACCCTGCGGATGGAGTCGAGGTTTTCAGGTGTCAGTTCCTCATCTTCCACCGGGATGCGGTACTGTTCCTGGATGAAGGCGACCAGCTGCATTATCCCGGTGGAATCCACGATCCCCTCCTTGAGAAAGGAACTGTCGTCCTCCAGTCCGGTGTCCTCGCCGAAGAGAAAATTATCCACCACGAACTGCCTGATCTCCTGTTGCAAGCTCATTGCGGACCTCCTTGATCCTGCCTCTTGGTTATTTCCCTTCGCTCCAGCTGATCTCTTCCACCAGTTGCGGCGGCAGGTGCAGGTAACGGGTGGTGGTGCGCTTGGCGTCGATGTCCATGAAGACCTTCTCGACCTGTTCCGGCTTGAACCCGAGAGCGCCGGCGACACGCCCCGCCGCGACGCCGTTGTTTTTGGCGAAGAGACACAGATCCATCTTGTCGTAGGGGAGCGCGAAGAAGAACTCGTCCTGTCCCTGCGCCAGCGAGTAGGTGTCGGTGGTCGGCTTCCGTCTCCTTATTTCCTCCGGCACCCCCAGGTACTCGGCGAGCTGATAGACCTGCGACTTGTAGAGATGCGCTATCGGCTTTATGTCTGCCGCGCCGTCGCCCAACTTCACGAAGAAGCCCTGGTCGTATTCGAGCCGGTTTGGCGTGCCGGCCACGGCGAAGTGGAGCCGGTCTGCGTGGTAGTATTCCAGCATCTTGCGGATGCGCTGCTTGAAGTTGGTGGCGGCCACGATCTCGAGATAGGGGGTAAAAGGGAGCCTCCTCCTGGCCAGTGTGCCGTCCGGCCCCTGGGCCACCAGGTGGAAGCTGTTGAAGCCCGCGCCCTCGGTCATTCCGGAGATGACGATCTTCGACTTCCACCCCTGTCGGTACTCGGGGACCACCATCCTCACGGCCTCATCGTATCTGCGGTAGAAGCCGACCGCCTGCAGGATGTCCGAGATGTCCTCCTTGACGGTTTCAATCCCCAGCGAGGAGGCAAGCATGCCGCTCAGCTCCAGGGATTCCGCCGCGGAATGGCGCTCCGGCATCTCCAGCCCCAGCACCCTTTCCTTCCCCAAGGCCTTGACGGCCAGGGCCGCGGTCACGCTGCTGTCGATACCGCCGGAGAGGCCGACCACCAGGCCGCGCCGCTTCATCTTGGACAGCATCAGCTCCCGGATCTTCCTGGTGATCTTCGCGGTTTCCTTCTCGGCGTCCAAAAGAAGGACCTCTGCTGAAAAGACGGCTGTAACGCTCATGGGCTCACCTCCTTCCTTTCCCGCTCCCCTGGTCTTCGAGAAGCCCTTCCTTTTTCTCCCCCTCGCCCTTGAAGATTGCCAGGCACCCGGCCCGGTCAATCTTGCTGCTGGCGTACTTCGGGAGCGCCTTGGCCAGCCTGAGCTCGGCCGGAAGCTTGTACCGGGGCAGCTTGTTGACCGCCTGGGCCAGGATGTTGCTGACGCTGGTCTCACCGCTGAGCGGCACCGCCACCGCCACCAGCTTCTTGCCCAGCAGGTCGTCCTCGACCCCGAGCACCGCCACCTCCAGGAGGAGCCCGGTAGCCATCAGGGCATCCTCGACCTCCTGCGGATCGACGCGGTGCCCCCCGACCTTGAGCAGGTCGTCCTTGCGGCCGGTGACATAGAGATAGCCGTCCTCGTCCTGGTACCCCATGTCGCCGGTATGGTAGCCGTTGGCGTCGAGGGCGCGCGCCGTGGCGGCGGCATCCATCCAGTAGCCCTGCATGATGTTGGCCCCGGAGGCCACCAGCTCGCCCAACTGCCCCACCGGCACCTCGCGCCCCTCCTCGTCCAGCACCCTGACGGTGACGCCGGGGATCGGCCTGCCGATCGACTCGATCTTCGCGGCCAGGCGCTCCGGCTCGACGTAGGTCAGCCGGGCGGCGGCCTCGGTGGCGCCGTACATGACGTAGAGCTGGGTGTGCACAGGGAGGGTCTCGATCAGCTTCTCCTTGATCTGGCGCGACATGTGCCCCCCCGCCTGGGTGCAGTAGCGGAGGGAGCCGAGCTTGTCCCGGAAGGCGGCCAGCGGGGAGCGGTGCAGCAGGTAGGCGTAGGTGGCCGGCACCCCCGAGAACCCGGTCACCTTCTCCTCCGCCATCTGCTTGATGACCGAGGCGGGATAGGCGAAGCTGTTGTTGATGACGACCGTGCCGCCGACCGAGAAGTGGGTGTTCAGGAGGGACTTCCCCATGACGTAGAAGAAGGGGAGCACCACCATCTGGATGTCCTGGTCGGTCAGCTTCAGATACTGCACGATCGAGCGGGTGTTGGTGACGATGTTCCGGTGGGAGAGCATGACCCCTTTGGGCTTTCCGGTGGAGCCGGAGGTGTAGATGATGCTGGCGAGGCTCGAGCTCTCGATCGCGACCCGGGGATCGGGAACCTCCCCCGGCCCTACGATTTCCTCCCAGCAGGCGACCTTGCAGAAGGAGGGACGCAGGGACTTCAGGGGAGCGCTGATCACCATGAGCGGAATCCCCAGCGAGTCCGGATCGAGGTCCCGGAGAAGCTGTTCCGATCTGGAAGAGGCAATTACCGCCCTGGGCCCAAGCTCCGCCAGGACCGGGGCCAGCCCGTCCGCCTTGGCGTCGCTGTTGAGCGGGACGGCAACGCCCCCCGCCTTGAGGACGGCGTAGTAGCTGACCACGTACTCCAGGCTGTTCTCGAGCAGCAAGACGATGCGGTCGCCCTGCACTACCCCCTGATCGAGCAGCCAGAGCGCGAGGTGGTTGGCCATCCGGTTGATCCGGCCATAGCTGGCCCGCTCCTCGTCCTGGACGAAGGCGATCTTGTCGGGGCGCACCTCGGCGTTGACCTCCAAAAAAGCGTGGACTGTCGCTACCTGCGAGAGATCCATAAGCTGGGCTCCGTGTCAGGCTGACGGAAGAGTGAAGAGGCAGCCTGGGGTTAGCTGGGGGTGCGGCGCACGTTGTGGCCGGGACCGTAGACGATGCGGTCCGGCGTCACCAGTGATTGCGGACGTAGCGAGGCCGGCTTGACGAACTGCTGGTGCAGAATCTGGGTGGAAAGGGCCCCTACCAGGGCCATGTTCTGGAATTCGCTGGCGAACTCGGCCCCCGAGTTGCGGAACTTGGCGTAGAGGCGGCTCACCTTGGTAGCATTGAAGTACCCCGTCTCCCGCAGCCGCTCTTCCGAGAGGAACTCGTCCACGTAGTCGGCAGGGGCGCCGGGGACGAAGAGTTCCCGGATCGGGGCCCGGTAGGGCTGCTTCGCGCGGCCGGTGATGCTCTCCGGGATCAGCCCCCTGAAGGCGTGCTTCAGGAGGTGCTTCTCGTCGAGGGCGCGGATCTTCCATTTCCCCGGCAGGCTGAAGGCGAAGTCGATCACCCTGTAGTCCAGGAAGGGATGGCGCATCTCGATGGAATGGGCCATGCCGACCCGGTCCCCCTGTGACGAGAGGAGGAAGTTGGAGAGGAAGATCTCCATCTCCAGCACCTGGGCCTTGGAGAGAAGGTCGCGGCGGGCGAAGTTCTCGGGAAGCCACGCTGCCAGCTCCTCGGTAGGATCGTAGCCGGAGAGGGCGGCCAGGGATGCGTCGGAGAGGAAGCCGAGATTCCTCCTGCCGCTATCCCAGCGGACGTTATGCGAGAAGAACGGGTCGTTCAGCTCTTCGGGCCTTACGGCGAAGAACTCCTGCAGGAAGAGCTTGGCCCGGGCGGGATTGGTGAAGACGTAGGGGTAGAGCCTCTGGAGCAGGAGCGGGCGCCTCTCGGAACCGGGCTGCCTCCCCCAGTACTCCCTGATCTTGGCCTCCTTGTAGATGTTGTAGCCGCCCAGGATCTCGTCGGCCCCTTCGCCGGAGAGAACCACCTTGTACCCCTCGGACTGGACCAGCCTGGAGAGGACGAACATCGGCACCGGGGAGGTGCGCAGGACCGGCTTTTCGCAGTGCCAAACCGTCTCCGGGAAGAGGCTCCTGATCTCGGTGTTGGCGATCATCACTTGGCGGTTGTCGGTGCGCAGGAACTCGATCAGCTCTCTCTGGAAGGGGGACTCGTCGAATTCCCTGGTCTCGAAGCCGAGGGAAAAGGTCTTCAAGTGGCTGCTGCAGTGACGGTAGATCAGCATGGAGATGATCGAGGAATCAAGTCCTCCGCTGAGGTAGGCTCCCACCGGCACGTCAGCCCGCAGCCTCAGCCGCACCGCGTCGCTCAAAAGCTCCCGCAGCTGCTCGGAGGCCTCGGAGAAGGAAAGGGGGCAGCGGGCCTCGGGGGGATGGAAGGGTATCCGCCAGTAGGGCTTGATCACCGCCTCGCCCCCCCTGACCCGCATGAAATGTCCGGGGGGAAGTTCGCGGACGCCCTTGAAGACGGTTCTCCCGGGGAGGGTGCTCCAGAAGACGAAAACCTGGCTGAGCGCCTCCAGGTCCAGTTCCCGCGGTCCGTCGACAGCGGCGATGGCCTTGACCTCGGAGGCGAAGATCAATCTGCCGCCCGACCAGGTGTAGTAAAGGGGGCGGATCCCCACCCGGTCCCGGGCCAGAAGGAGCTCCTTCTTCTCCGAGTCCCAGATGGCCAGGGCGAACTGGCCGTTGATCCGCTCCAGGCAGTCGGTCCCGTACTCCTCATAGAGGTGCAGCAGTACCTCGGTATCGGTCGCCGTGCTGAAGCGGTGCCCCTTCCTGATCAGGTCGTCTTTGAGCTCGATGTAGTTGAAGGCCTCGCCGTTGTAGACGATCCAGAGGCGGCCGTCCTCGTTGCCGATGGGCTGGGTGCCGCCGTCTATGCCGATGATGCTGAGCCGGGTGTGCCCCAGGGCCACCTCCTCATCGAGATAGACACCCGACTCGTCCGGACCGCGATACCGCAAGGTCGAGATCATCGACCTGATCTCGTCAAGAGCGGTCTCATCTTTGGCTGAGACATTAACTATGCCGGCAATTCCGCACAAGGGTGGGCCTCGCTATCATGCCTGCCGCTGCCGCAGGTCGTGGATTCCCATTAAACAGAAGGGGGCAAAAAACGATTAAACTATACCAAGCCCCGCGCAGTTAGCAAACTCGATCCCCCCATTTTCGGGCCTTCGGCAGATGGCATCGAGGTAAAAAGAGGGCACTCCGACCGGGGGACGACCAGGGGGCATCTGGCAGGGAAGCTCCTTCATTAGTGTAGTGACAGCGGCAACCGTCTCCTGGCCCGGGATGCCAGGGGCACACCTTCGGCACGGCCGGGGCCAACCACCACCCCAAGGGCCACCTTCGCCCCGATCATCTTAATGAGCCACCCTCCCCGCCGCCATCAAGGCCATCTTTTTTAATCTTTTTCTACCCTCCTTCCGACAGCTACTGTGTTGACACCGCGAGGCCAAACAGGTTACATTACCGCAGAAATCAGCTCCCTCCCCATGGCAGCAACATTGCTGGTTCGCTCCACCCGACATAAGTCTGGTCGTCTCAGCATAGCGAAAATTTAATTAACGTGCCTTTCGCGGCCCCTGCGGGGTCTTCAGACAGCACCGCTGTCGGTAGATCAAGCGAGGCCTCCTCACGCACGCATACCCACTGAAGGAGTCACACGTGAAGCATCCGCACGCCATCCGCCGTCACGAGCCGATCACGTTTCTGCTCGTAGCCCTCCTGGCCCTGCCCCTCGCGCTCTCGGGCTGCAAGGACAACAAGCAGGCCTCGCAGCAGCGCGGCACGGCCTCCGCCGAGACCTTGACACAGGGCGCGCCGAGTTCGGCACAGCAGCCCTCCCCCGCTCCGGCAGCCGCCGCTCCCGCCGCGACTCCGGCACCCCCGGGCGCCGCAACCGCTCCGGCAGCGACAGCAGAAGGGGTTGCGCCCGGCGGCTTTACCGGTCACACCACGGCCACGGCCACGGGTGGCGGCAAGGGCGTCAAGAGTGGCAAGGGCGGCAAAGGAAAGGGAGCCGCGGCAGCTGAACCGAATGTGAAGTACCGGTCGGGAGAAGACCCCGATTACGCGGCCCGCAAGGGTTGGCCGGTGAAGTACCCGACCCCTCTGCCCGGTTCCATACTCCCCCAAAAGCGCATCGTGGCCTACTACGGGAACCCGCTCTCCAAGCGGATGGGCGCCCTCGGGGAATACCCGAAGCCCGAAATGCTGCAGCGGCTGAAGCGTGAGGCCAAGCGGTGGGAGGCGGCGGACCCTTCACACCCGGTGCAGCCCGCGCTGCATCTGATCGCGGTGGTGGCCCAGGGCGACCCGGGGAAGGCGGGGCTCTACCGGATGGTCATGCCGGACGCCATCATCAACCAGGTCTACAGCTGGGCCAAGGAATCGGGCGCCATCCTCTTCATCGACATCCAGACCGGTCACGACAACATCCGGACCCTGCTGCCGCGCTTCGAGTGGCTGCTGAAAAACCCTGACGTCCACCTCGGGATCGATCCGGAGTTCAACCTGATCAAGAGCGGGAAGAAACCGGGGACCAAGATCGGCACCTACGACGCCGCCGACATCAACTACGCCTCCGGCTATCTGAGGGACCTGGTTAAGAAATACAACATCCCCCCGAAGGTCTTCATCGTGCACCGCTTCACCCGTAACGGCGTGACTAACTACAAGAACATCGTGCTGCGCCCCGAGGTGCAGATCGTGATGAACATGGACGGATGGGGCGCACCGTGGCTCAAGCGCGACTCCTACAAGGACTACATCGTGGCTGAACCGGTCCAGTTGACCGGGTTCAAGCTCTTCTACCATAACGACACGAAGAAAGGGGACCCGCTACTCACCCCCGCCGACGTGCTGAAGCTGCACCCGAAGCCGCTCTACATCCAGTACCAGTAGCCCCCCCCCACACTACACGCTCTCACCCGCCCCTCTCCCGGAGAGGGGCGGGGTGAGAGAGCTCTTCCACTTGCTCGTCGGCGCTCTCCCCCCCTCAAGGCAGATCCCGTAAAAAGTACGATAAATAAGGATGCAATTTGGTAGGAGCGCCTTTCCAGGCGCGATCGCGGCCGGGAGGCCGCTCCTACGCTTGGGCAGGCGCTCGTGAAGCGTTATCTCGACCAGTCCAAGGCGATACTGACGTCATGCGTGCCGTTTCCGCCGTGATCGAAGCTGCGCTCGATGAAGGTAGCCTGCAGGTCCTGGTCGACCAGGAGAATGGTGGAGGAGCGGGTGCCGTAGCGTTCGCTGGTGATGAAGATGGAGGAAAGGAGGCGTTCCCATTCAGGCGCTATCCCCGTGTTGGGGAGCTCATGATCGGGAGCCTTGGTTTGATCCGCAAGAAGTGCGAAGATCTCTTCGGAGGTGAACTCTTCCCGCTCCAGCACCCGCGCCAGGGCGGACTTGCCGCGTGCCACCTTGGGCCAGGGTGTGTCGAGCAGGTGGTTGCTCAAACCGTGGATGCCGGGTTGCAGCTGGATCATCTGGTCACTCTTGTTGGAGTAGCAGAAGAGCTGGTCCATCCCGCCCACTACGAGGTTGTAACTGCTGTAGGTTATCCCGCTCCCCCGCAGCCGGGCGAGGTACTCTTCAGCGGGGAGATCTTCTTTCAAAAAGCCACTGACGAGATGTCCGCGGGATGGGGCGTCAGGCCTCATTTCATGAGGTTCGCGGTAGTTGGTGAGGGCCGCGATCCGGCCGTTGGCGGTCACCCCCAGCCACGTCCCCCCGTGAACCAGGTCCCTCCCGCCGAAGACCGCTGCGTCCTCCCACAATGCGGCCGGCGCGGTGGGCCTGTCGTAGAATTCGTCCCTGTTGGCGGCCATAACGAGCGGATAACGTGGGTGTGCCCTCAGGGCCAGTAACAACGTGCACATTTAGAACCTGCCGCTGGTGAGACCATTGCTGGGATCAGAAATTGACAATACCGCCGAACTCTCGCTCCTGGTCCGGAGAGAGCCCCCCCAACATCACCCCCACACCGGGAATACTGCGGGAAACACCCCACTCCAGCCACCATCTTACCATCGCCGGAACGGGAGTCTGGTCCCGCAACTCAACGAACCTGATCCACAGTGGCTGTCCTTCCTCGAACCGCCGCATGGTGTGGAGAAACACCCCCTCCGTCGATACGTTGGTAGTGAAGGCTTTCACGGTCAGTTCTGGTGGGAAGGAAGAATCCGCGGAGAGAAGGACGTTGAGGTTCATGGCCTTTCTTTTCTGCCTGCGTATCCGTCTCGCAGTAAATGACCGGCACCTCGTCTCGATGAACAACCGTAGTACCGAATCGGGATTGGGTGAGAAGCTCTGCTCCAGGGGGCTGAGATTGATCCTTTTCCTGTTCTTGTCCCATTTGACGCGCAGTACCGGGAAAAGGTTGATGCACTCATAGGCGATGGCTTTTTGATCCTTCGAGCAGCGGACCAGTGTCAGGATGTCGATGACCAACCCGTTGTATGGGGTCTCGACTGCCATGTCAGCCATCTCGACAAAAGAAGACGCTATGTCACATCCAGCCCCTGTGTCGGAGATCGCTTTGGCGTATGCCTTCCCGGCTTCGGGATCGCTGACCACTATGAGGACTCTGGTTTCGGCCATGACTACCCGTCATCCCTCAACTTCCCTGTCACCACGCTTTTCGTACAGCCGCCTCAATTCCGAAACCGGATCCCCGGGCGTTGACCATATCCCCAGAGATGCTCGGGTACACTATAACGCCTCGAAAAGGAACTTCAAACCACTTTGTATGCCACCGTCTGCGCCCCGGGTCAGGCGACGCAGATGAAATCAAGCCCTTCCCGCCAGCCGCGCTTTCCGGCCAGGGCGCGAAAGGCGTCCCTTGCTCCACGCAGCCCGATGGCAACTATCATTTTTCTCTCGCCGAGCTCGAAATCGTGTGAGTGCAGCACCGGGGCGCCGTGCAGGATGCGCCCGATCTTACGCGGGTCGATATCCAGCCAGTGAGACACCCGCACGCCGTCCACCGCCAGCAGCCGCTGCCAGGCCCGTGCCTCCCGACCGGCACCGGCCATGACCAGGTCGTCCGTGTTTTTGAGGAAGCCTTCGCGCAAGTGATGGAACTTGCAGCGGCGCATGGCGTCGGAGGAGTAGGCGCTGGACATCCTGGTCTCGCGCTCGGGGTGGTCCCGCCAGAAGAAGAGCGTCTCGGGAAGGCGAGCGAAACGGGTACCGGAAGCGGCCAGCCGCAGCCAGAGATCGTAGTCCTCGGCCCAGCCCAGGTCGCGATAACCGCCGGCATCCCGCACGATCCCGGTCCGCGCCATGATCCCGGGATGGACGAAAGGAGACTCGACGAAGAGGTCAAGGGAGATGGAAGGGTGATGGACGAGGGCGTTTTGCCACCTTTCGTAGTCGATCATGCCGCGCTTGAGCGTGGCGCGGGGGAAATGCCGGAAGCTGGCGGCAACCAGCCCGACCGCCGGGTGCGTGTCGAGATAGGCCGCCTGCTTCTCAAGCCTCAGGGGATGGCAGACATCATCACCGTCCATCCGTGCCAGCAGAGGTGCGCCGCAGGCTTCGAGCCCGGCGTTCAAGGCCGGGACCAGCCCGTTTCCCTCGGTCCGGATGACCCGCACCCGCCGGTCTCTTGCCGCCGCGGCGCCAAGTATCCCGGGGGTCGAGTCTGTCGAACCGTCATCGACGGCAACGAGCTCCCAATCGGGGAGCGATTGGCGGTAGAGGGAGTCGAGGGCGGCCTGAAGGTAGCGCTCCTCGTTGCGGACCGGCATGAGGACGGAGATGCGGGGATCGTTTTTCATAGCTCTTGGGACCGGGTTACTGCTTGAGGAAGCTTCCCTCACCCCTGCTCTCCCGCTTGCGCGCCGAAGCGCTTCAGCGCGCAGGCCCGGAGGGCGAGGGGGAACTTGCACCGTGTCCTTCCGGGAAGGGGACACCGGAAAAGGTGCTTGTGCGGAAGTCGGTGGACGTTGCGTCCCCCCCTTGTCAAAGGGGGGACAGGGGGATTTGCCGTGGGAGCGGCATCGTTGCTGCGGTTCGCGCCCGGAAGGGCGCTCCTACGAAAGGGAGAGCCGGCACCGCATGGCTTGCGTCCCTCACCCACACAGTTGCTCTCCGGAGGGAAAGGGGACTGTGGACAAAAATCTTGAATAAAAAAAGGCCGCCCCGGCAATGGGGGCGGCCTTTTCCTTTTTAAGGCTCTTTTCCTTTTATAGCTTCTACCCTTTCCATCACCCTCCCCTTGAGGGAGGGGGTTAGGGGGTGGGGGAAGGTCCCGCTGCCCGCACTGGCGGCATCAAACCGCCGCCGGCACGCCTTCGAAATCCGGCACCCGCACCGCGTGAGGGATCTCCTTCTCCCAGTCGAGGATCACTGCCACGTCCTCATTGAGCACCATGTCCTCGCCGGACGGCATGG
>NZ_JBXKJL010000436.1:0-8671 GCF_056994735.1 Geomonas sp. | reverse complement strand
CCATGCCGTCCGGCGAGGACATGGTGCTCAATGAGGACGTGGCAGTGATCCTCGACTGGGAGAAGGAGATCCCTCACGCGGTGCGGGTGCCGGATTTCGAAGGCGTGCCGGCGGCGGTTTGATGCCGTCAGTGCCGGCAGCGGGACCTTCCCCCACCCCTACCCCCTCTCAAAGGGAGTGGGTAGGGTAGGGCAGAAGCTATAAAAGGAAAAGGCCGCCCCCATTGCCGGGGCGGCCTTTTTTATTCAAGCTCTTTGTCCACAGTCCCCTCTCCCTTTCGTAGGAGCGCCCTTCCGGGCGCGAACCGCAGCAACGATGCGCTCCCACTGCAAATCCCCCCTGTCCCCCCTTTGACAAGGGGGGGACGCAACAGCCACCGACTTCCGCACAAGCACCTTTTCCGGTGTCCCCCTTCCCGGAAGGACACGGTGCAAGTCCCCCCTCTCCCTCGGGGAGAGGGAATAAGTCAGTACTTGACCTTCTCGAGGAACGCCTGCACCAGCGGGGTGAAGGTCTGGTGCTCGAGCAGGAACGCGTCGTGTCCGTAGGCGGAGGTAATCAGGTGGTACTCGACGTCCTTGTCCAGCTTCTGCAGTGAGGTCACCATCTCCTCGGTCTGGGCGGGGGGATACAACCAGTCGGAGGTGAAGGCGAAGAACTGGATGGCGGCCGTTACCGGTGCGAAGGCGTCGTCAATCGATTCGTAGCCCCAGGAGACGTCGTAGAGATCCAGGGCCTTGGCGAGATAGAGGAAGGAGTTGGCGTCGAAGCGGTCAACGAAGTTGTAGCCGTTGTAGTTCAGGTACCTTTCCACCTCGAACTGGCCGAAGAAGTCGAACTGCCCGTCGCGGGCCGAGAAGCGGCGGTTGAACTTGGCGGTCATCGACTCGTCGGACAGGAAAGTGATGTGGCCGATCCCGCGGGCCAGCGCGAGGCCGTCCTTCGGGTTCTTGCGGTACTCCCCCTTTTTCCAGTTCGGGTCGTTGAAGATCGCCCAGCGGGCCACCGCGTTCAAGGAGATGGCCTGGGCCGAGGGGCGGGGTGTGGTGGCCAGCACTACTGCCGAGGCGACGCGGTCCGGGTACTGGGTCGCCCATTCCAGCGCCTGCATCCCGCCCATGCTCCCGCCCAGCACGCAGTAGAGCCGCTCGATCCCCAGCCGGTCCATAAGCAGTGTCTGGGCCTTGACCATGTCCCGGACGGTGATCACGGGGAAGGCGAGGTTGTAGCGTTTCCCGGTTTTCGGGTTGATGGAGGTCGGGCCGGTGGAGCCGAAGCATGACCCGATGACGTTGGAGCAGATCACGAAATAGCGGTCGGTATCGAGAAGCCTGCCGGGACCGACGATGTCGTCCCACCAGCCGGCTCTCTTTTCCTCGGGGCTGTACCGCCCGGCAAGATGCGCGTTCCCGGTCCAGGCATGGGTGACCAGGATGGCATTGGAGCGGGCCTCATTGAGAGTGCCGTAGGTTTCGTAGGCCATCTCGATGGGGCCGAGGATACGACCACTTTCCAGGCGAAGCTCCGTGTCAAACCTGGCGATCTCTTCTTTTACTATGCCGATGGACATATCTCTCTCTACAACTTCTTTCCTAGGGAGGACCGCGCCGGGGGCACGAAAAAAGCCCCCTCTCTGGTAATGAGAAGGGGCTTTTGGGGTTATAGATGTGACAAAGCGCCTTTCTCATCTTCGCCTTTCGGCAGGATTTAGCACCTGGCGCCCCTTCCGGGGCCGGTTGCTGTGGTTTCGCAGGGCCTTTCCCTCCACCACTCTTGATAAGCTAGGTCTTCCGTATTCAATTTTCGGTGAAGAATAAGGGAGGCGCTCTCTTTTGTCAACGCCAAACTGAGTCCAGGCGCCTACAGACAATCCCGGTACTTGACCATCAGGTAGATGCAGAGGATCCCCCCTGCCGCCATCAGCAGATCCCTCCCCCAGGGAACGGGCTTGTCGAGTGTGGCGTAGATGACCGGGTCCAGCAAAGCGCTGGTCAGTAGGCCTACGCCTCCCCAGGAAAGAAGCTTCTTCATGATTCAATGGCGCGGAAGACTGCGGCGAAATCCTGGTCGGAGAGTCCCAGCGCTTTGGCCCTCTTGAAGCTTTCATTCGCCGCCGCCGCCGAATAAAGCGGCTGTCCCACGGAGTCGCCGAGGGCGACGGCCAGGCGAAGGTCCTTCTGCATGTGTTTCAGGGGGAAGGCGGTCGGGAAGGAGCCTTCAGTTATCTGCGCCCCCTTGAGCTTGAACATCGGGTTCGCCATGGCGCCGGAGTCGAGGACGTCGAGGAGGTCGGCACCGGAGAGCCCGGACTTGCTGGCCAGGGCGATCCCTTCGCAGAAGATGGTCATCATCCCCCCCATCACCATGTTGACGATCAGCTTCATCTCGGCTCCGTGGCCCAGCTCGCCGAGGAAGAGGCTCTTCTTGCCCATCTTCTCGAAGAGTGGCAGCGACTCGTCGAAGAGCCGCCTTTCACCCGCGGCAAGGATGATCAAGGTACCGTCCTCCGCCGGTTTTTTGCTCCCCGATACCGGCGCCTCCAGGAACCTCCCCCCCTTGGCAGCGATGGCGGCCCCGATCTCCTGCGACGTGCCGGCGTCGACCGTGGACATGTCGACGTAGCCCCTGCCATCACCGATCCCATCGAGAGCGCCACCCGGGCCGAAGCAGACAGCTCTTGCCGCCGCCGGGTCGGCCAGCATGGCGATCGTTATGCCGCAGGAGGCAGTGACTTCGGCAGCCGTGTCGGCGACCTCGGCGCCGAGCGCGGCGAGTTCATTGCACTTGTCCTTCGACCTGTTCCAGACCGTGACCTTGAACCCCGCCTTGAGCAGGTTCTTCGCCATGGCGCTCCCCATGATGCCGAGTCCCAAAAATCCGTATTTTTCCATGCCTTCCCTCCGCTATTTTTAATCGACAATCCGCACCCGGCGCCACTTCCGCACCGAGTTTATCAGGTAGACCTCTTTCGCCTCTTCCAGGTCGCTCCGGGTAAGTGTCCTCTCCTTGATGGTCCCTGCGGCCAGTAACTCCCCCCTGAGTGTGCCCGGCAAGAGACCGCACTCTACCGGCGGAGTAAGAAGCTCGCCGTCGATCAGGGCGACGATGTTGTTGCTCGTCCCTTCGGTCACCACGCCACCTTCGTTGATGAAGATGATCTCGGTAAGATCGGGCCTGGTTGCTAACTCCTTGGCATACAGGGCGCGCCTGCTCGTCTTGTGGTAGAGGAAGGGATCCGCGGATTGCACAGTCGCCTTGGAAAACCCGGCAGTGGCATCCTGCGCAGGAGCCTCGATCGGAGCCGCCTCGCAGCTGATCCCGCCGTCCTTGAATAGGAGCAGCCGCACCTTGTGCTTGCCGCCAACCGTCGGTGCCGCATCCTCCAGCGCACGCCTTGCCGCTCCCGGATCCAGGGGGAAGGAGAAATAGGAGGCAGAAGTGGCGAGCCTCTCCAGGTGCCGCTCCAGAAGGAAGTACCCGTCGTCGTACAGAAGCGATTCGATGAGGTGGAAGTCGCACCCCGGTTGCTGCGCGAAACGGGCTTTCGAGAGGCTCTCTGCGTATTCGTCTGCCGAAACCGAATCATAGGTGATGCCGCTTCCGATGCCGATCTCCCCGCGCCCCGACTCCAGGTCGATGACGGCTGTCCGTATGGCGACGCTGAACTTGGCTTCGCCTCCAGGGGAGAAATAGCCCAGGCAACCGGTGTAAAGGCCGCGCGGCTCTCCCTCGATCTCTGCGATGATTTCCATGCTCCTTCTCTTTGGTGCGCCCGTCACCGAGCCGCAAGGGAAGAGGGCCTGTAACAACTGTAGTGGACCGACCTCGTCCTTCAGCCGGGATTCGATGGTGGAGGTCATCTGGTGCACGGTCGGATGCGTCTCCACGTCGAAGAGCGAGGCCACGCGCACCGAGCCTGTCTGCGAGACCATTCCCATGTCGTTTCTCAGGAGGTCGACGATCATCAGGTTCTCGGCAAGCTCCTTCGGGCTTTCTCCCAGCCTTTTCTTCTGTGCGAGATCCTCCTCAGCGGATCTCCCTCTGGAGGCGGTCCCCTTCATGGGGCGCGTGGTGAGGATCCCGTCAGCCACCGAAAAGAAGAGCTCCGGCGAAGCCGAGACGATCCTGTAGCGCCCGGCTTCTAGATAGCAGCTGTAAGGGGTGGGCTGGCAGCCACGGATCTGGTCGAAGAAGGCACGGGGTGATCCGGAGAAGGAGAAGCGCTGCCGCATTGTCAGGTTGATCTGGTAACAGTCACCGGCGGCGATGAGATCGCGTATCGAGGTGACGGCGCCGACGAAGCTTTCTTCGCTGCGGGATGGCTCCCATTCGGAGGTTTCAAAGGGTTCCGGGCAGGAGGGTAATGATTCAGCGGAGCGCGTTTCGAAGAGGCCGAACCAAAGGAGTGGGAAATCCCCTCCCTGACACGTGCCCAGGTCCGTGTTGATCGCGTCGGCAGCCTCGTAGCTGATAAACCCCGCCGCGTGCAGCCCTGCAGCCACCTGCCGCTCCAGGTGTTTCAGGGCCGGGACCACTTCGTCCGGTCTGAGCGCAATGACCTCGCCCACCTGTCCGGTGAAGGAGAAGCCGTGTATATATGTGGCGGGTGTATTCAATACTTCAGTCCAGGTCAGATATTAGGAAGTGCTGGCCCTTGAGGGGCCTCGGTGTTCCTCTGTGGTGGGCTCTTGAGATTCACCGCCCGCCCGAGCAGATGCCGCTGATGGGGCAGTCGAGGCATTTGCTGAGATCCTTGCCGTCGCAGCCCTCGGAGATGCCGAGGTGGCAGAGGGAGAAGTCATATTTCACCGGGTCCGCCGGGTCGAACTCCCGCAGCTTCGCCGTGATCTCGCACGCCATCCGCCAGTCCGCCTGTTTCCGGCTGGTGAAGCCCAGGAACCGGCAGATTCTCTGGATGTGCGCGTCCACCGGGATCACCAGCTTCGAGGGCGATATTCCCTTCCACATCCCCAGGTCGATGCCGTCGTCGGGGCGGACCATCCACCGCAGGTACATGCACATCCTTTTGCAGGCGCTTCCAGTGGCGGGGGAAGGGAAGAAGAAGGGAAAGTAGGAATCTCGAGGGATGCCCGCGCTGCCGAAGACCTCCGACAGGTCCAGGCTCTTGACGGCGGCGCAGAAGCCGGCGAGCGTCTCGGTCACGTCTTCCCTCGCCTCGTCGTGGAAGCGCAGCATCCATCCCTCGATGGAGCCGGCTTCCCTCAGCATGGTCTGGCAGGCGAGGAGCAGCGCGCAAAGGTCGCGGCAGTCGTTGAAGCGGTGCTTGAAGTTGGCGAAGAGCCGTGCCCCTTCATTATAAGTGAAGCTCTCGATGAAGCGTCTGGGGGAGTCCCCCATGACGCCGAAGATCCCTTCCAGGTTCTTGCGGATGATGCTGACCTTGCCATAGGCAAAGCAGGCGGCGATCAGGCCGACCACCTCCCCGTCCTCCGGATTTTTGTAGCGATGACAGAAGGATAGAGGGTCGTTGGCGAGATGGGCCTGCGATCGGGAGGCGTAAAGTTGTTCCAGGATCGGCTTGAGCTCCACGGATTACTTCCTGTCTGAGGCGATGGACATTCCGTCACAGCCTGCTAGATTATCATAGAGGTTGAACAGCTTAAAGCTAAAAGGGGGCAGCACACATGAAGCTCGCTGAACTGTTTCCGGAAGGCGGGAGGGGCATTATCGGTACGGCCGACGCAAGCGGTGTCGTCAACCTTGCAGTGTTCGCCATCCCGCATGTCATCGATGAGAACACCGTGGCTTGGGGCTTTTCGGAGGGACGCACTCTGGGCAATTTGAAGTCGAACCCGCACGCAAGCTACCTGTATCTGGCCCCCACCCGGGGATACAGCGGCTGGAGATTGTCCCTTACCATAAAAGAGGAGACGAGCGTCGCGGAAGAGCTGGAGAAATTCAAGGAAGAGGCGAGGGAGAGGTCGATACCTGCCGCCGGCCCCGCCATCAGGACGGTTGTCTATTTCAAGGTAGACGAGGTGCGCCCCCTTACGTAGTGGGCGGTCCTTTCCTCGGGGTTTCGATGATGAAGGTGACGGGGCCGTCATTGACCAGGGAGACTTCCATGTCGGCCTGGAAAATCCCGCTCTGCACCGGCACGCCAAGTTCCCACACCTTCCCCATGAAGTACTCGTAGAGTTTATTGGCTTCGTCAGGGGCGGCCGCCGTATCGAATGACGGGCGACGCCCCTTCTCGCAGTTGCCGGCTAGGGTGAACTGTGAAACGGCCAGCACGGCGCCCTTGACATCGGGAAGGGCCAGGTTCATCTTCCCCTCCTGGTCGGCAAAGATCCTCAGGTTTACGATCTTCTCCGCCATCCAGTCCGCCTGCCTGATGGTGTCGCCGTTCTCCACACCGAGCAGGACCAGCACCCCGGACGCGATCTCGCCGACCACCCTTCCTTCGACCCGCACCCGTGCCTCTTTTACCCTCTGGATGACAGCCTTCACTTAAAAACCTCCTCTGCCGCTTGCTCATAGATCTGCCGTGCCTGTGGGGAGAAGGCCACGAAGATTACCTTTTTCAGCTCCGGATACCTCGCAACGGCGGCCTTGGCCTCCTCGAGGGCGATCCGGCAGGCCTGATCCATCGGGTAGCGGTAGACCCCGGTGCTTATGGCGGGAAAGGCGATGCTGGTGACGCCGTGCTCGTGGGCGATGCGGAAGGAATTCCGGTAGCAGTTGCGCAAAAGTTCCGGCTCCCCCCTGGTCCCGCCATGCCAGACGGGGCCGACGGTGTGGATCACGTGCCGTGCCGGGAGCCGGTATCCTGCCGTGATTCTGGCCTCGCCGGTCGGGCATCCGCCCAAGGTCCGGCATTCCTCGAGGAGCTGTGATCCGGCGGCCCGATGGATGGCTCCGTCGACTCCGCCGCCGCCAAGGAGAGAGGAGTTGGCGGCGTTGACGATGGCGTCGACTGCCAGCCGGGTTATATCGCCCTCGACTATCTCGATCTTTTCAGGCATGACGTCCCTCCGGTGCTGGTGGTCGCTCAGCTCTCTATCAGGCTCCTCAACCGCTTCAGGTTTTCCACGTCCATACCCTCCTCATGCGGGGTCTCGATTACCTTGGGGACGGTGGCGAAGTGCGGGTCGTTGAGGATGAAGCGGAAGGGCTCGAGGCCGAGCGCACCGTCGCCGATGTGTTCGTGGCGGTCCACCTTGGACCCCAGCCCCTTCTTCGAATCGTTCAGGTGGAAGGCCTGCAGGGTCGAGATCCCCAGAATCTTGTCGAATTCCTCGAAGGTCCTTTGATAGCCATCCCGGTTGATGAGCTCGTAACCGGCGGCGAAGGCGTGGCAGGTGTCGAAGCAGACCCCGAAGCGGTCCGGGAACGACGTTCCCTGCATGATGGCCTTGAGCTGATCGAAGCGGTAGCCGAGGTAGGTTCCCTGTCCCGCCGTGTTTTCCAGCAGGATCTTTCCCGTGAACTGCGGGACCATCGTGAAAAGGAGGTCGAAGGCTTCCGAGATCCTTCTGATACCGACCGCCTCGCCGTCGCCGACATGGGAGCCTGGGTGCATGACGATCTTGTTGACCCCCAGCCGGGCGCAGCGCTCCATCTCCTCCTTGAAGGCGGTGATGCTCTTGTCCTGGATCTCGCCGGGCCCTGCGGCCAGGTTGATCAGGTAGATGTCATGGCTTATGGCTTCGGCGATCCCTTGAGCCGCCATGTTCTCCTTGAAAAGAGCGGCGTCGTCCGCGGAGACCGCTTTGCCTTTCCACTGGTTGGAGTTCTGGGTGAAGAACTGGATGACTCCGGCGCCTGAGTTGGCCCCGCGCTCCGGTGCGTTGAATATGCCGCCTGCTATCGAGACGTGCGCTCCCAAGAAGTCCATGGTCATCCTTTTGTCAGCTGCGATCTGATCAGATCCACCCGTTCGCGGTACTGCTCCGGAGAGAGGATGAGTTCCTGGTGCGGCTCGCTCCAGTGGGGGCGGGGCCACAACGGGTCGCTGGAGGTGCGTGGCACGATGTGCCAGTGCATGTGCGGCGCCATGTTCCCCAGCAGTTCGTAGTTGATTTTATCGGGGGAGAAGACGTTGTAAAGCGCCTTGGCCACGGCGGTAACTTCGGCCATGACCTGGTTGCGCACCGCCTCCTCCAGGTGGAAGAGTTCGGTCACGTGATCTTTGGTATAGACGAAACAGTAGCCGGGGAAAAACTGGTCGCGGTTCAGCGACACCAGAGTCTGGTCCAGCTCGACGATGCGCTGCTCCGGTTCGTCTTCCCATTTTGTGCAGATAGGACAGGGCATAAGGGCGTGAATGGATCCATAGCACCGTGAAAGGTGAAAGGTGAAAGGTGAAAGGTGAAAGGTGCATAGCACCGTGAATGGTGAATGGAAAAACCCCTGCCCCACATCCCCTCCCCTGGAGGGGGAGGGTCAGGGAGGGGGACTTGTGCTGCCATGGTCGATAAACAGTGTCGCCGTCAAAGGTAAGGGGATGGGCGAAAGGTGAAACCGCAACGGTGAACAGCAAAGGGCCTAGGCCTCTCACCATTCACCTTTCACTATTCACCATTCACAGCTTTATCTCTCCGCTGAAGACTTCCACGGCCGCGCCGGTCATGTAGATGTTGCCGTCTTCGGCCCACTCCATCTCCAGGTCGCCGCCGGAAAGGTGGTTCAGGATCTTCTTGTCGGTCAG